>JAAUPS010000224.1 GCA_012033015.1 Phormidesmis sp. RL_2_1 | reverse complement strand
CAAAGCTTGCAAAGCGATCCATAAATCCTATTCGTCATGCTCTAGCATCTGGTGGCAGTCAGTTCGAATCAAGTTATAGCAAAGTAAGGATGCATTCTGACTTTATCTTGGTGAGCATTCCTTAGCGCCACCAAGCAACGCAGGGTCTCACCGCTGCTCGTCAAGGCTTCTAGCGATGACTATTGTCCTAACTCACTCGACAGAAGCTATAGCTCAGTTTCCTAAGTTTCTCAGCCATTGATTTGGCTCTCCTAAGTGAATCAAGCCGATGGGATTGACCATAATCCCATCGGCTTTTTCTTGCGTTTTTTGCTTGCGCTTGTTCACTGCAAGGAGCTAGCCCCTGACAAAATCTGGATATTGAGAGAGAAAAACTCCGTACCTGTGCGTATTAAGCTTTGAATGTTAGTTTGCTCTTTCAGCTTGATCTCACCAGGAGGCCCATGGGTACTGCCGAAGAACCTTTTTCTACCAGCCATCTGCCCATTCAGCAGCAGCAAGACTCAAAAGCTGAAAGATTTTACCAATTGCAGGCAAAACTCAAAGATCGCTGGCAGTCGATTGATGTTTTTGATCGCAGGCCCCGACAAATTGTGGTGGTACCGTCGCTGAGTCTTGATCAAGCGGAGCTGATGAAGGTAGAGGGTGTGCATCACTATGAGGAACGGCTGCTGTTTGCCTTGATTCGGCTACGAAACCCTGAAACGCGGCTCATCTATGTCACCTCTCAGCCCCTGCATCCGAGTATTGTGGATTACTACTTAGAGCTACTGCCGGGGATTCCAAGTTCCCATGCGCGCGATCGCCTCGATCTGTTTGCCACCTATGACTCCTCATTACGACCACTCACCCAAAAAATCCTCGATCGTCCCCGACTGATTCAGCGAATCCGAGACAAAATTAATCCGGATGAAGCCTACATCACCTGCTACAACTCTACGGCGCTAGAAAAACAGTTGGCCATAGCCCTCGATTTGCCAATGCTAGCCGTTGATCCAGATCTGCTTTATTGGGGCACCAAAGGGGGCAGTCGCCAGATCTTTGCGGAATGCGGTTTGCCTTTGCCTGATGGCAGCCAACTCACCCACAGTCCGACCGAACTAGCTGGGTTGACAGCGGCTTTGTGGGAACGCCAGCCTACCCTCCAGCGCATTGTCATTAAGCTGAATGAGGGATTTTCGGGAGAAGGCAATGCGCTATTACTGCTCAATACTCTGGCTGAATTTGCCCCTGGAAAAGTATCACACGATGAGCGCGTGCAGGCGATTAAGGCCGCTTGGCCGCAGCTTCGGTTTCAGTGTAATAGTGAAACTTGGCCATCCTTTGAGCAAAAAATTGGGGAGCTAGGGGCGATCGCAGAAGCTTTCATTGAAGGCGAAGAAAAATATTCACCCAGCGTTCAAGGCCGCGTCACCCCCCAAGGCAACGTCGAAATTCTCTCCACCCATGATCAGGTACTGGGCGGGCCTGACGGTCAAATCTTTTTAGGCTGTACCTTTCCTGCCAATGATGCATACCGACTCGATCTGCAAGCAATGGGCCGTCAAGTCGGCGAAAACCTAGCCGCCAAAGGTGCGATAGAACGCTACAGCGTAGATTTTATCGCGGTACATCACCCCCAAAAAACAGACAAACCTTGGCAACTCCACGCCATTGAAATCAATCTACGCAAAGGTGGTACCACCCATCCCTTTATGGCCCTAAAGCTGCTGACCAATGGCACCTATCAGGTCAAGGACGGCAAGTTTTATACCAAAAATGGGCAAGCCAAGTATTACCGAGCCTCCGACAACTTACAAAAAGACGCTTACAAAGGCTTATTACCCAACGATCTGATGGACATCATCATAGGCGAGCAACTGCATTTCAACTCGATTGATGGTGTGGGCGTTGTCTTCCA
The DNA here is from genome assembly GCA_012033015.1 of Phormidesmis sp. RL_2_1. Taxonomy (GTDB): domain Bacteria; phylum Cyanobacteriota; class Cyanobacteriia; order Phormidesmidales; family Phormidesmidaceae; genus Phormidesmis. The sequence continues at coordinate 6,388 of JAAUPS010000224.1, read as the reverse complement.
CTTGATGGGTTGTCTGAGCGAATATGGCAAACTCGGCCTCACCTGCATCGGCAACACCTTAGAAGAAGCTGAAGCAATCTATGAGCAGGTAGTTGCGGCATTAGATAGGGCAACCATGGAAAATGGCAGAAAACGGCTATAGCGACGGCAAAAGCAATTAATCTTGACCCCGGCTTTTTATCACTCGCGCCATTTCTCGTTTATCCTGATTTTTCTTGAGGCTCTCACGTTTGTCATGGAGCTTTTTACCTCGGCCCAAAGCAATGCTTACCTTCACCTTGCCGTCTTTGAAATACATTTTGAGGGGAACCAACGTCAGCCCCTTTTGCTCGGTTTGACCGATTAACTTACGAATTTCTTGTTTATGCATCAGTAGCTTACGCACCCGCCGAGGCTCGTGGTTATAGGCCAAGTTAGTCATGCTGTGCGGCGAAATATGCACATTGTGAAGCCACACCTCTCCCCGCTTGACATTGGCGAAGCCATCTCGCAGGTTGACTTTACCTTCGCGAATAGATTTCACTTCCGTTCCTAAAAGGGCAACGCCCGCTTCGTAGGTATCTAAAATTTCGTATTGATAGCGGGCTTGGCGATTATCGGCGGCGATTTTGATGCCGCTACTGCTACCGTTGCTCGGTTTGGCCATAGGACTTTAGAGGGATGGAATCGGTAAATATCTTTGTATGTATAGCAAAGTAAGGATGTATTCTGACTTTGTCTTAGTGAACATTCCCTGTCTTGGGAAGCATTCCTTGTCTTGGTGAGCATTCCTTGTCTTGGTGAGCATTCCTTAGCACCGTACGACGACGCAGGATCTTCTCACTGCTGCTAGCGAGGTAGCCGCTGCTAGCGTAAAGGCTCCTAGCAATTACTAGCAGCGGCTACCTCGACAAAGGCTATAGAAAGCATTGTAAAGTCTGCTGGAGGGTAAAGTCTGCTGGAGGCGTTAGTGATTTGCTGCAGTCAGATGTTGGGTATCTCGTCATCAGGCATGGCTTGGGGCTCACCACTCACAATGCACCATTCGTGGAGTTCATAGTCTACACAGTGGTTCGCAATGAGGGGATCGGCTTCAACAATTTTTTGGGCAACGGCTATGGATTCAGCGGTAAAAATCAGCATTCCGCCGCCACGCTCAGCCCAATACCCACTGCGGGCCTGATGTCCATTTGCAATCAAGCTGTTAACGTAGGCAACATGAGCGGCTACAAATTGATCGAATCGAGGTTTATCAACAATACCCCGTTCAATCTTGACAAACCATGCCATTGATTCAGTCCCCTTGTCAGTGCTCAGCACGAGCTTTCTCCTACTCCAGACTATCTCTATGGGTAGGGAGAAATCTGTGGAACTTAACGAAAAATCGGATTTATCGTCTTTTTCTATGGATGCCAATCTTAAGCGATTTTTTGTAGCCCTATTGCCGCCTGTAGAGGTACAGGCAAAGGCTAACGCCGTGAAGGAAATCATGCGCGATCAGTATGCAAGCAAAGCAGCTTTTCGCTCGCCGCCCCATGTGACCCTATTGGCCCCTTTTGAATGGCCCATCGCTGAGTTGCCTCGACTAGCCAGTACATTGGCTCAGTTTGCGGCAGGCCAGTTGCCTGTGCCGATAACGCTAGATGGGTTTGGGGCGTTTTCTCCCCATGTCATCTATATCAATGTGGTGAAGAGCGATCGCATCATGACGATTCAGCCCGAACTATTGCTGCATCTCGACAATACGCTTGGGTTAGTGAGTCAGCGCGATCGCAACCGATCTTTTGTCCCCCACCTAACCGTGGCCTTTCGTGATCTCAAACCCAACATGTTCCGCAAAGCGTGGTCAGTCTTCCAGCACCAAGAAATCCACTTCGATTTCACCGTTCACCAACTTACCCTGCTCATACATGATGGCAACCGCTGGTCAGTGAAAGAAGATTACGACTTCGCCAGTTCACCAACCAGTTCAACAACCAGTTCACCAACCTAGTGCATCTCCATAGCAGCACCGATGACCATAGCAGCACGCACAGTATCGCTACGATATTAACCAGGCAGCTTGAAAAAAATCGCGCTCGCAAATCATGGCATAGCGATAGGTAGACTGTGTCAATGCCGTATGGGGTGAATGCTCATCAACCAAAGACTCTAGCTGCTGAGCCAACGGTTCAAAATCGTCTCCACCATAAGTCGCAATCCAATCTGCATAGGGGTGCGTAGGCGGGTGAGCAGATGGGGCAGCAGAAGACGCAGCGCCTTGTGCAAGGCACTGTCCTAAATAGGCATACAGTCTCATACACGGGGACATTGCCACAGCAGTAATGCCCACCGGCTGACACCAAGCCGTTGCGAGCAAAAGTCAGTGTACTGACGCGTGGCCGTACCCGGTACCACAGCTTTGATATCAACCTGCCAAGATTGGGCATAGCGCTGATGCAGATTTAGTTCGCGTAAAACGCCATCCGCCAAATCATGGAAGACTTGAAAGCTATCCCAATCAGGTGCTTTAGCAGCAGCAACACTATAGGCGCGAGCAAACGCCTCCAGAAAAAAGGCATCTTGGCCGACATAATAAGCAAACTTTTCTCGTGCTAAAGAACCGTCGCCAATGCCTTGAACAAACGGATGATTCAAACAGGCTTCAGCGAGATCTTGGTTAGCTTGCCAGAGTTGTGTGGAGAGCGACATTGTAGGCTTATAGCTTCTGTCGAGTGAGTTAGGACAATAGTCACCGCTAGAAGCCTTGACGAGCAGCGGCTAACCGACGAGCAACGGTGAGACCCTGCGTCGTCGTAAGGCCCTAAGGAATGCTCACCCAGACAAAGTAAGAATGCATTCTTACTGTGCCAGTCGAGGAAAAGCATCCGCTCAACATCATAGCCCCATAGCCGATCACCTCATACAAAAGGTTTAGCTGATAGAACCACCTGCAATTCGACGAATCGCAACGACCGATGGCTTGGGCACCGAGGTTTCGCTCTTTTCAGGCCAGTTAGACCCCAAAGGAACCTGCCGCGTTTGGATAAAGGTCTGTCCAGCCGTTGTCTGGAGCGAAAACTCACGAATATCAGTTGCCATCGCCTGTCGAATGCCATTGGTCTCACCCGGATGCTGGGCAGCAATGAATAACGTTGAGCCATCGGCCGTAAAAAATGGCCCAGTCAGCTCACATTCCATCGGGCCATAGGCAAACATCTTGGCCTCTCCGGCATTGTCGCCATTGAGAACAATTTGCCATAGGGAGTTATTGCCATACAGCCCCAGCAAATCTTTGCCGCCCAAGGCTTGACCGGCATCATCTAGGCGTTTGGGCACAGCCTTATTGTGGCTGCTAGTAGACATATCAGTCACCACCCACAGGTTCCCCTGCGCATCGAATTCTAAGTTATCTGGGTTAGCAAAGCCCAAGCCTCCATCGGATGGTTCGCCGCCATTGGCAACCATCGCCCAGTCAAACGTCAGCGCCGCCGGGTCATTGTCGGTTTCGCTCAGCTTCATGATCCATCCGGCTTCGTATTCATCCTCACCATTGGGGCCGACAAAAATGCTACTGTCTGGGCCGCCATCGCCACCAGGTGTCCCTGAGGTAAAGGCAATGAACAGGGTGCCGTCTTTGGCCACATCCGTATCCTCAGGGCGAGCGGTCATCGTCGCCCCAGCCGCATTGGCCGCATAGTGCGCATCAATCAAAATGGCACCTTGCTTTTCAACCGCGCTGCCGTCATATAGATCGCCGAGTGTGGCAAATTTTGCCTTGAAGCTGCTGGCAACTGCGTCGTCTGTCACTTTTGCAAAGCCACCTTCCGGGCGCTGGGGCAAAGGAACCATCCCACCTGCCACTGTACTGGGTAAAACTGGATTAACCGGGGTATCCGGGTTCAAAGGGAGCCACTGGCCAGTGCCATCGGCCTCAAATTTAGCCGCATACAGCATCCCATCGACCAAAAGTGCAGAATTAGTCTTGTCAGTCGGATCATTTACCGTACCGGTACTGACAAATTTATAGAGGTGTCCGCCTCGGCGATCGCACCCTGAGTAAAACGCCAATTGCTGTCCCGCTTCTGCTCGCACACCCACCGCCTCATGGCGATACCGCCCCAGCCAAGTGTGCTTAGTACCATAATCTTGAGGATTACTAGGATCAACTTCAACTATCCAGCCATACTTATTACCCGCCAAGCCCAGCACGTTACCTTGGCCATCAAAACCTTGATCAAACTCCTTCGCACTTGGTGAAAAAGCAGAGCCATCGCGATGAACCGCCTCAGGCACCTGATCTTGAAAATTTTCCTCTGCGCTGAGCACAGTTCCCCAAGGCGTCGTACCGCCTGCACAATTGCCAAAAGTGCCAACGATTTTATCGCCCAAGCCATCGCTATAACCGTTGACAATCGTTTTAGTAAATACCGCAGTCGCTGGCCCAGTTGATTTTAAGTAACGACCATCTTCAAGCCCAGATATGCCGGTAATGCGACGATCGCTGACATTTTCTGCCCGCGCCCACTGGCCATCCGCCCCGCGCTGCACAAAAATCACACCTAAACCTTGATCAATCAGCGCCTCTTTGGAAATCTCCTCAATTTGAGCCTTGAGCGGATCATCATCGGCCAGTAAAAAAGCATCTACTTTGTTTTCAGTCGCTTCTAGCGCCTTCAAAACCGCTGCTGAAGGCAGCGGCTTACCGATCACAGTTGGGAATGTCTGCTCCCATGTCTTGGTGCTGACATACTCAAAATTAACCGTGAGATAACCTTCATCAGGGCCAGTTGGAACAAACGAGAGGTAATCATTGTTATAACCAAAGCGAGAGTCACCGACAGGATCACCCCAAGCAGCGATCACATCGTAGGTAAAGCCTTCCGGCAGCACAATGTCGTCTTGTATGGTGTATTGGGCATAGTCAGTAGGCTGCTGCTCTGCGCTAATTTTGACAGCTTCGTAAGGCATTGGGCCCTTCAAAGGCTCGAAGGCCATGGCATCAGTCGCGGCCAATGTTGCGTTCTTCGCAGGCACCGATGCAGGCAATGTAGTTGCATTCAATACATTCGCACTGTTGATATTAGACCCTTTGGCCGCTCGAACCAAGGGTTGTGCCAACGTTCCAACTGCTGTGGTTCCTGCGGCTGCACCCAAAAACAACAAAAACTGCCGACGCTTTAAGCTCATAGCTGTAGAAATGTCCTTACGATTACCCACATCCCAGTGTAAGAGAACCCACAACTGAGAAGTTAAGAGCAGGTAAACAAACCCCTTTCAAAGGGTAAAAAGACATGAGAAATTTGGATAAGGTCGCTTCAGCGCCCGCCCCCACCTAGCATTGAGAGCGCACAGCCACAGTCTGCCGAGATCTGTGCCTGAAGCTGATCTAACGACTCAAACTTTTTCTCAGCTCGGATAAATCCGACCAAACTCACCGTCAGCAGTCGCCCATATAAATTATCTGACAGGGCAGGTGCCCAATCCAGCAAATGCACCTCCACACTCAAGGACTGCCCGTTTACAGTCGGTCGATGACCAATATTCATCACCCCTTTCAACGGTTTAAAATCTTGCAGGTCATCGCCAGCACCGTACACGTATACGCTATAGACGCCCGTACGCGGCAAATACTTGTCATCAGGCAGCCTTAAGTTGGCCGTTGGGAACCCAAGGGTACGGCCAAGCTGTTGGCCTTTGACGACTTTCCCCGTCAAAGTATAGGGGCGGCCCAAAAGCTGAGTGGCTTCCGCCAATTCTCCAGCTTGGAGGGCCGCGCGAATACGCGAACTGCTGATGCGATCGCCCTTCTCATACCTCAGCGGCACTCGCGTCACTGGCACATTGTAGTGAGCTGCGATCGCCTGCAAACCTTGGGCATCACCACTGCGCCCCTTGCCAAAACGAAAATCATTCCCCACACTAATGCGCTGAGCCTGCAATCCTTCGATCAAAATTTGCGCCACAAAATCCTGAGGACTCAGCGCCGATAGGGCGCGATCAAACGGCAACATCACCAACTGCTGAATCCCTAACTGCGATAACTGCCAAGTCTTTTCAACCATCGGCGTCAGCAAGGGTCTAGAAATCCCAGAGAAGTACTCTTGAGGATGGGGCGAAAACGTGACCACCGTGGCATAGATGGATGGATTCAATGATGGATTTAAGGTGGTTAAGCCCGTCGGCAATTCTAGCGCGTCCGCATCAGATCGATCTGGCCACTTGGCTGACCCATCACTATTTCCAAAGGCGATATTTCTTCCAAAGGCGATATTTCCAGAGGCAATCATACCGCGATGCAATGCCGCCACCGACTGTGAGCTTAAGGTTTGCTGAATCAAGCCGGGCTGACTTAAAGTTTCATCAGTATTCAGCGGATTTAGCGGCTGCTCCAGTCGAGATTTAGCCCTCCAGAGGGCCATATCGTCCG
>JAAUPS010000223.1 GCA_012033015.1 Phormidesmis sp. RL_2_1 | reverse complement strand
ATTCGTGATTCAGACAATGAGGTTTATCTGAGCGCAATCTCAGTCTGGGAAGCAATTGTCAAGTACCAGTTGGGCAAGCTACCTCTGCCGGAATATCCCGAAACGTATTTACCCAAACAGCGCGATCTACATCAAATCGCCAGTCTTACTCTTGATGAAAGTAGTGTGATTCAACTGGCTAACTTGCCATCACTACATCGCGATCCATTTGACAGAATGCTTATCTGTCAGGCATTACAAAATAATTTGACAATTGCAACAGTAGATGAAGCAGTTCGTGCTTACCCAGTCAGTGTCATATAGCAGCGCAGCCCAACAATTCAAATGCAGCGGACGGTTGAGAGCCGCTAGTGTTGAGTTCAAGATCATCTGCCGCCGCTGATCAGAGCCGTTATGCCGAGCCTCGAAGTTCGTTTAGATTGTCGGTTTCAGTCCCTCTCATCTGTAGCTGTAGTTTATCAAGTTGGTATTGCTACAGGAGTTGTTGTCGAACTCAAGGTACGGTGCTTTCTGATCGATAGCAGTCGAGATGGGTTTGCAATTGCTGTTTGCGAATTGCATAGCCTTCTTGATCTGCGTTGGGATAATGATCAATTAAATTTTGAGCCTGGTCAATTTGTCCCGTTTGGGCATAAAGTTGCACAATTTGCTCCACATCATCTGGCGATCGCTCCTGCTCTGGAAGATCGATCAGAATTGTGGCGGCGCGATCGAGGAGAAGAATAGATTCCTGTGTTTGACCTCGACCTAAGTAAGCTCGGACTAAACGCGGAGCAACAAAGAGAAAACTCCGGGGTGGATGATACTGGCCAATTAGAAAGACAGCCTGTTGAGCAATGGTCAAATCGCCAATAGACAGCGCCGTGATGACCAGGTTATCTATATTGGTTTCTTTAAGCGCTTCTGGCACAATCTCTTGGAAGGTTAACCAAGCGGGAGTGAGTTGATTGTTATCGAGAAACGGCTGCGCCACCGCCGACAAAATAGCATTGGGATAGTTGGGAACCGCTTTGGCCCATCGCACGGCTAACAGACGGGAAGCTTCAGCCGCATCGGTTTGACCAATTTGATGTTGGGCAACGGCGATCGCACCATAAGCGGTGGCACGGGTGTCGAGTTCCCGGATACCCGCCGCGATCGATGCAGTCTGGGCAAAAACCGATTCAGCCTGGGTCGGCTGTCCATTTTTATAGAGCGTAGCGGCAATCTGGGCGAGCGTGGCAATGGCAGGAGAGTAGCTGGGAGTTTTGCGGGGAATGCGTCGGGCGATCGCAACGGCTCGCTCAGGATTAGAAGTTTGAGCGTAGGCAATGGCAAGCTGTTGGAGTAGATCAATCCGCGCTTCAGGATCGGTTCTGAGCAATCGCTGAATGACGGGTTCAATCTGGTCTAGAAGGTTGAATTGGGTTGCCAGTGGAACCAGCCTAAAGCCTTTCGGATCAATGCGGTTGAGGGGAATGAGGCGTTCCATCGCCGCTTTTGCTTCAGGAGCGTAAGCGCATGAAGTGCACCTCCCCTTGGTTGCTGAGCGTTGCTATGTCATTGACCCTGGCCTGCTCACATCCGCTCAGGTGAATCGCCGGTGTCTGACCTATCGGCGCATAGCCGCGCCCACCAGATTCATCTGAGCGCAGCCCTGACTCATCTAACCAGTGAATCTCAGCGGCTTCTGCTTGTGCCCATCGCGCTATCGCTGAGTACTATATATAGCTCAACACTCTACTGGTTGACTCTCTCGCTTGAACCATCGTGAAAATTGCGATCGCCTCACCTGTAGCTCCTGTTGTGTTGGATTTACAGAGGGTGAAAACAAACAGACCGACTCAGGCACAACCGGGCAGGTGCGATCACGAATAGCTGTCCCCCGCAAGTCGAGCCACGACAGATTGACCAGCGCCTTGAGCCCATCGACATCCGCCACCGGCAGGTTGTAAAGGTCGAGCCAGGTCAGTTGGCCGAGTTCGGTAAGCGGCGTGATGTCGGCAATTTGAGTATTGAATAGTAAAAGTTCTTCTAGCTGGGTTAAAGCGTGCAGCGGTGCAATGGTCTGAATCGGATTATTGCCCAGGGAAAGTGCTCTCAGTTCGTTTAGCCTTGCCAACGGCGTTAAGTCTTGAATGTCGTTGTCAAAGAGATACAGCGTTTGAAGCTGAGTCAAATTTTGTAGGGGCCGCAAATCTGTGATCTGATTATTGCCTAGGGCCAGATATTCCAAGCGAGTTAACCCGTTTAGGGGCTCTAGACTGGTGACTCGATTGTTGTGCAAAGCCAGAGTCGTCAGGCGAGACAAATCAGCAAGGGGGGTCAGTGTCTCGATCTGATTGTTAAACAGTGACAGGGTTTGCAGCCGAGTGAGCGATGCCAGCGGAGCGATCTCAGTGATGGCGTTGTCGTAGAGGGCCAGGGTTTGCAGGCGTGTGAGCGAACTCAGGGGACTTAAATCAGCAACGGAATTGCTGTCTAAAAACAAGTGTTCGAGATTAGTGAGCGATCGCAGCGCCCCGATGTCTTCGATTTGGTTGGTGCTCAGGGACAACCACCGTAGTTGAGTCAGGCTTGAGAGGGGCGCTAAATCCTGTAATTCTAACCGTTCTAAAACGAGAGATGTCGCCTCGGTGAAGAAAATATTGGCCTCGGCACAGTCTTGCGTGCCCGCGATCGCCAGCAATTGTGTCACCGTGTGGGCCGTTGCGGGAGCAAGGGCCGCGCGATCGACGCACCACGCTACAAAAGGTTTAGCTGGCGCTTGGGTCACAGCCGTTGGCTGCGCCGACCCAATTAACACCCCTGCAGTCAGCAGCGGTGCCGTCACCCAACAAAACGGGGAAAGTGCAGCCATTTTCAACCCTACGAACGACATTAACCCACTCTCGCCTCAGCCATCCCTATAAAACATTGTCCAAGAAAAAAGAAAAACTTATGTACCTGATTTAACATTGCATTCAAAATCTCTATTAGACAGATGGATTTTTCTCAAAGTTTAGAGATAGAGTATTTGTCATGAGGATTTGATTTCAAATAGAGTCAAGTCTATGGAGGGTGGTAACCGATTCTGATCGCTATCTCATCCAGTTCATAAAGCCAGCTATGTCAGTGCCTATCCCGTTCAGCCGATAGGACACACCAATTGAACATCTGTGGAGTAGGAGTGCAGCACTGTACTCCTTTTTCTATAGACCCTTGAATGATTCACCCAACACAATGACCACTCCCCGTCGCGGGGAGATGGCAGGAGGTATCCATGGCTCAATTTTCTCGCATATCACGTCGGAATTTTCTCTACACTGCGGGCGCTTCGGCGGCCGGTTCCATCTTACTCAAAGGCTGTGCGGGCAATCCGCCCTCAGCCACGAGTGAACCTGCTGCAGACGCCCCGGCAGCCGCCCCAGTCGCTGCGGCCGATAGTCCTGAAGTTGCCACCGTCAAACTCGGCTACATTCCCATTGTGGAATCGGCTGGCTTGATTATTGCTCAAGAAAAAGGCTTTTTTGCCAAGTACGGCATGACGGGCGTCGAGCTCTCCAAGCAAGCTAACTGGGCTTCGGCACGGGATAATGTCACCATCGGCGCGGGCGGCGGCGGCATTGATGGCGGTCAGTGGCAAATGCCCATGCCCCATTTGATTAGCGAAGGCATCATCACCAACGGCCAAAAAGTGCCGATGTATGTGCTAGCGCAGCTCAATACCCAGGGCAACGGCATCGCCATTTCTGGTATTCACGAGGGCAAAGGGGTGCAACTCGACCTCAAGGGCGCGGCTGACTATATCAAAGGATTTCCCGCCAATGAAGGGCGTAAATTCAAGGCCGCGCATACCTTTCCCAATGTGAACCAAGACTTTTGGATTCGTTACTGGTTTGCCGCTGGTGGCATTGATCCTGATAACGATATTGATTTGCTAGCGGTTCCCCCAGCAGAAACGGTACAGGGAATGCGTAACGGCACCATGGATGCTTTCAGCACAGGCGACCCCTGGCCCTACCGCATCGTCACAGACAAAATCGGCTACATGGCTGCCCTGACTCACCAAATTTGGGAGTTTCACCCAGAAGAATATCTGGCGATTCGAGCAGACTGGGTCGATGCAAACCCCAAGGCGACCAAAGCCCTGATAAAAGGACTGATGGAAGCTCAGCAGTGGTGTGATGAACCGGCTAACCGTCCAGAACTGGTGCAAATCTGTGCGGGCCGCAACTATTTCAACATTCCCCCCGAGATTTTGACGCCCCCGTATGAGGGCGCCTACACCATGGGCGACGGTCAGCCCGCCTTTGATGACATCAACGCTGGCCCGCTGTATTGGACAGATCCTAAAGGCAGTGTCTCTTATCCCTATAAGAGCCATGATTTGTGGTTCTTGACGGAAACGCTGCGTTGGGGCTTCCACAAGGATGCGATCGCCGATTTTGACACCGCTAAGCGCATTATCGACGCGGTCAACCGCGAAGACCTCTGGCGAGAAGCAGCCCAAGAAGCTGGTTTTAGCGATATTCCAGACAAAACCTCACGGGGGGTTGAAACCTTCTTCGACGGCACCCAATTCGACCCTGAAAATCCTCAGGCCTATCTCGACAGCCTCACGATCAAGCGGGTCTAACTGTATCAAACGGATCAACAAAGCGGCTTTACAGCGGGCTTTGATGGCCGACAACAATCCAGCAAAGTTGTGGTAGAGCCGCTTTTCAGATAGTTCGCTGATTGCTGTTACCCCATCGATCAATATTTTATTTGCCCAACCGGAGACGCCCCGATTCGCGTCTCTGCAGTCAACAAAACAAGGAGAGTTTAGCATGGTCGCCAACAACATTCGTCGGAGCAACAGCAGACCTAAAGTACCTAGCCGTTTGAAGATTTTTTGGGATAAACAATCTGAAGATATCGTGCTTCCCATCATAGGCACATTGAGTTTTCTCGTCATTTGGCAATTGGCCTCGTCGTCAGGGCTGACGCGGCTGCCCGGCCCCCTTAGTCTATGGACTGATCAGCGCACACGGGAGCTATTGCTCTATCCTTTTATGACCTCGGTGGTTTAGACAAGGGCTTGTTTTGGCAAACGCTGGCAAGCCTCGGGCGCGTCGCTCAGGGCTATTCTGCCGCCGCCGTTGTGGGCATCAGCGTTGGGGTTTTGGTGGGCACAAACAAAGTGCTCAACAAGGCGCTAGATCCGCTCTTTCAGTTTTTGCGGATGGTGGCCCCGCTAGCGTGGGTTCCGATCGCCCTGATCGCCCTTCAGCAAAACCAGCCCGCCGCTATTTTCGTCATCTTTATTACGGCGGTGTGGCCGATTTTAATCAACACCGCCGAGGGGGTACGCCAAATTCCCGAAGATTACAACAATGTGGCTAAGGTGCTGAAACTGTCTCGCAAAGACTATTACCTGAATATTCTCTTTCCGGCAGCGCTGCCCTATATCTTCACTGGCTTACGGATTGCGATCGGGTTGGCTTGGTTGGCCATTATTGCGGCTGAAATCGTCATGTCTGGCATTGTGGGTATTGGCTTTTTTATCTGGGATGCCTACCAGCAAAACTACATCAGCGAAATTATCCTCGCGGTGATCTACATCGGTGCGGTGGGCCTGCTGCTCGATCGCGCGGTGGCCTACCTGCAAAGGCTCATCATTCCCGGCAGTGACAACTAAGCAGCCCCTAAAACCGCTGATCTCTCTAAGGCATCAGCGGTTCTTCACCCACCCGAATGCAACCCATAATGAGGACACCATGAGCGTATTTGTAGCGGTAGACAGCGTTGATAAGGTTTTTAATCTCTCCGACGGAGAGCAGTATGTGGCCCTCAAAGGCATTGATCTCGAAATTAAACAGGGCGAGTTTGTCTCCTTTATCGGCCACTCGGGCTGTGGCAAATCCACCCTGCTGAATATGATTGCCGGATTGTCGTTGCCCTCCGAAGGAATCGTCACGCTAGAAGGGCAGCGCATCAAAGAACCCGGCCCCGATCGCATGGTGGTGTTTCAAAACTATTCCCTGTTGCCCTGGCGCACGGTGCGCGAAAACATTGCCCTGGCGGTAAATACGGTGATGCAAGGCCGACCCCAAAGCGAACGGCGCAGCGTGGTGCAAGAGCACATCAATTTAGTCGGGCTCAGCCCCGCGGCGGACAAGTATCCGGCAATGCTCTCAGGCGGCATGAAGCAGCGGGTGGCGATCGCCCGAGCGCTGGCGATTCGGCCTAAGCTGCTGCTGCTAGATGAACCCTTTGGAGCGCTGGATGCGCTGACGCGGGGCAACCTGCAAGAGCAGCTTATGCGCATTTGCGAAGAGAACAATGTCACCGCCATTATGGTCACCCATGATGTCGATGAAGCGGTCTTGCTCAGCGATCGCATCGTCATGCTCACCAACGGCCCCGGCGCTAACATTGGCCGCATTTTAGAGGTCGATATTCCCCGCCCCCGCCAGCGGATGAAAGTGGTCGAGCATCCTAGCTATTACAGTCTGCGCTCTGAGATTATCTATTTTCTCAACCAGCAAAAGCGCATCAAAAAACTGCGATCGCGCAAAGTGACCGCCACCGCCCGCCACGGTCTAGAGAAGGTGAATTTGGACATTGGCTTTGTCCCGCTAACAGCTTGTGCGCCTGTTGCGATCGCCCAAGAAAAAGGCTTTTTCACCAAACATGGCCTAGACGAAGTCAACCTGGTGCGCGAAACGAGCTGGCGCGGCATCGTTGACGGTATGCATGGCGGCTACCTAGACGCGGCTCAAATGCCCGCCGGGATGCCGCTGTGGCTCGCCCTCGGCGGCGACGAAAAACCGCCCCTGCCTATGGTCACGGCTCTGACCATGACCCGCAACGGCAACGCCATCACCCTTGCCCAGCACTTTGCCGAAGAGGGCATCGACTCCCTGCAAGGGTTTAAGAACTATCTGCTGCGAACGCGGGAAAAAACGCATACGCTCGGCGTTGTCCACGATTCGTCGATGCACAATTTGCTGCTGCGCTACTGGTTGGCAGCAGGCGGCATTGACCCCGACATCGATGTCTCCCTCCAAACGATTCCCCCCGCGCAAATGCTCGTTGATCTTAAGGCCGACACCATCGACGGCTACTGCGTGGGTGAACCATGGAACCTGCGGGCCGCCAGCGAAGGGGCTGGCTTTACCGTTTGCACCGACCGAGACATTTGGAACGGTCATCCGGGCAAAGTGCTCGGCGTGCGCGAAGACTGGGCCGCCCAGTATCCCAATACCCACATTGCGCTGGTCAAGGCACTGCTCGATGCTGGTCGCTATTGCGCCGACCCAGCCAACGAGGCCGAAATCAAACACATTTTGACTCGCCGCGAATATGTGGGCACCCCTGAGGAGTACATTATGCTGGGCATCCCCAAGCAGGCGGCTGATCAGCCATCTAGCACTCAGCCGCGCTATGCCCACCATATGTTCTTTGGCGACGGCATGAACCGTCCTAGCCGTACCGAACATTTGTGGATGATGACGCAGCTTGCCCGTTGGGGCCACACACCGTTTCCACGCAACTGGCTAGAAATTCTTGAGCGTTTGTGTCAGGTCGGCGTTTTCAGCACCGCTGCCCGCGAACTAGGGCTGCTTGAGATGAAGTATACCCGAGGCTATATCGAGCTGTTTGACAATACTCGCTTTGAGGCCGAAGACCCGATCGCCTATCTCAATGGCTTGGCGATCAAGCGCAACTTTAGCGTTGCCGAAGTGGTGACCGAAACGCGGCTAGCTCCCCCTGTTGCGGCGTGATTCACCTGGGGGAGAGTTGTTCTGATAACGCCCTCTTGCGGGGTAGCTATATCGCTTTCCTCTCCTCCTCTCTCCCCTTTTCTCATCCGTTCAACATCAAACTTCAACTGTTCGTGCTTCTGAGTTTGATGAGTTTGACCCGGCTAAGGCAGGTTTTAGCCGTCCGGTCAGACTGCTTTGTTTCACCCTTTCATCCCAGTTAGAGAGATCTTATGAACATGATGCAACAGACCAATCAGCCCCCGCAGCTCGAAGTATTGCCAGCGCCAGAGCCCTTTTTGGCCATTGAACATGTCAGCAAGGTGTATCCTACCCGTCAGGGGCCGTACAGCGTTTTGCAAGATATCAATCTGGCGATCGCAGAAGGTGAGTTTGTGTGTTTTATCGGTCACTCGGGCTGTGGCAAATCAACCCTGCTAAACATGGTGGCAGGCTTTCATCTGCCTACTGACGGGTCGATCCGCTTGCGATCGCAGCCCATCAAAGAACCCGGCCCCGATCGCATGGTGGTGTTTCAAAACTACGCTCTGTTGCCCTGGTGCAGCGTGTTTGACAACGTCTACCTGGCCGTCAACGCCGTGCATCCGCGCAAAGCAGAAGCCGAAAAGCGGGCGATTGTCCGTGATCATCTTGCAATGGTGGGTCTGAATGAAGCGATGCATAAGAAGCCGGGACAAATCTCTG
>JAAUPS010000222.1 GCA_012033015.1 Phormidesmis sp. RL_2_1 | reverse complement strand
ACGAGTACAAGGCGTTCGCCGAATCGATCAACGAGCAGAGCGAGCGGCTGCTGACCATTCGCGGCCTGATGCAGTTCAAGTGGGCCGATGCGCCGATCCCGATCATCGTCAAGCTGCGCCGCGGGCCGATCGCCCGGGGCGAAATGGCGGTGTTGGCCGAGATGCAGGCCGAGCAGACCTTCGAGCTCTTGGCCGCGCGGGCGATGCAGGCCACGCCGGACATGATCGCTCAGCTCAGCGACGACCCGACGGTGGACCTGATCTGGCCCGATCTGCCGGTGCATACCTGGCTGGACGACGCCGTGCCCGAAAGCCCGCGCTGGACGGAACTGGCGCCGGAGCGGGAGAAAGAGCGACTGCGCCTGGAAGAGAAGCGGCAGAAGGTGTTGGCGGAGTTGGGAGGGGGTGGGGTATCGGATTGATCTGATTTGTCGAGGGTCGTTTTCTTGGCGAATAAGGAGGATGCAATGCGGCTATACGCCAGATTGTTGGCTGTAACATTCATCGGACTACTGATCGGGGTGATTCAGATAACCACTCCCGATAAGGTAGCCTCTTTGCGCGCTCAGGGTGAGGTCCCAACCAACGCTGACCAGGCTGCTCAGGCCTTCTCGGCCTTGTTGGCCCGGACGAGAATCGACGAATTTCCTGGAATCTGGACGCCTTCAGCGGTTCACGTTGATGAAGCCGGGATTGTCCATATGGCAGTTGCAGCAAGCGGGCGCGGTCGTTCGGACGTCTTTTACGTAGCGATGGATGGAGAAATGTGCAGTCGGTTGAAAAAGTGTCAACGACCGATATGCCTTCGTCCGCACCCGATCTCTATGCTAGTCCGTCAGGTGATATTCTGATTGTTTGGCAAATCTGCCAAAAGGTTATGGAGTTCTTCAGCGCTGTAGTCACTCATGGGCCGATCGCTTGGGCCTCGACTTTCTCAAAGCGCTTCACAAATCTATGGTTTGTGCCTTGTAAAGCAGCCGCAGGATCTAAGCCTTTCCACCGAGCAATTTGAATGAGTGAGAAAAATACATTCGCCTAGCTCGCTTTCCTGCTCGGCCTTAGACTCATGGTCAAGGGCGTGGCGAAATTCTGTTATTTCTTCTTCTACTTTAAGCCAGACTTGATCGAGGCTGTCCCATTCAAAGCCAGCTTTGGCTGCTTTTCTTGAAATTTTCATAGCACCTGATAAGGGCGGCATAGAGCGAGCATAGCGTTTTAGTTTTGGCGTTAGCTGAGTAGGATCTTCAGTGTCTGCTTTTTCAGCCGCTTTGATGGCCTCCCAGTTAGCGTTGACGGCTGCTGTTGTAGTCGCGGTAACGTTGTGTTGTTCAGGGGCAAATACATGGGGATGGCGACGAACCATTTTTTGGGTAATGCCTCGGGCAATATCGCTTAAGTCAAAGTCTCCTTGATCTTGAAAAACTTGGGCCTGAAGAACAACTTGAAGTAACAGATCGCCAAGTTCTTCGGCGATGTCTTTTTTATCGCCATTGCGGATGGCATCGACAACTTCGTAGGCTTCTTCGATGACGTAGGGGGTTAGCGTTTGAGGGGTCTGGGCTAAGTCCCAAGGGCAGCCTCCTTGAGGATTACGGAGTTGCGCAATAACAGATATGAGTTTTTGTAGTTCTACTAGGGTTTTAGAAGTATGGATTTCCGTTGTATATGGCGGCAAAACTGAAGCAGACTCAAGCGGGGTATTCATATGTGCAAAATAAAACGACAAGATCGAAATCGGTTACTCTAGTCGGCTACTCCAGCAGTAGGCGAAAGCCAAACAAAATATGTCTTGAGTTTACCGGACGATCATGCTGGTAGGCCGCACGGCAAAATCCAGGATAGTCATCCCAGCCGCAGCCCTTGAGGATAACTTCGGGATTGTCTGGGACATCCGTTAGGGTGCTGGTGTATTCAAAGACGTTCCCGGCCATATCTTCGATACCGTAGGGGCTGCGGCTAGCGGGGAAAGTGGCGATCGCACTCGTCCCGTAGGGGCCATTTTTTGCCCAATTGGTCGCGTCATTTCGCCATTCATTTCCCCAAGGAAAGTAGCGACCATCTGGGCCTCGGGCGGCCTTTTCCCACTCTAGGGCAGTCGGTAATCGATAGCTCACGCCATCTCGCTGCGATCGCCACGCTGCGTAGGCTAGAGCATCTTCATAAGACACCAATACCACCGGATGTTCTCCTTTGCCTGCGGGGTAGCGATCGCCCTGCCATAAATAGGGCTCGACCTCGGCGTAGCTGTGTACTAAAAAGCCCTGCGCCTGATAGTCTGCTGCTGAAATATCAGGAACGCGGTGCCCTGTCGCTCGGACAAAAACCTGATAATCCGCATTGGTAATTAAATTTTCGCTGAGACAAAAGGGCGGCAAACTGAGCTTACGGCGCTCGGGCTCGCGGTCAAACCAACCTTGGGCGCGGTAGCCTGCTTCGATTTGGGCCACTTGCTCTGATGAATTGGCAAAGCCTTCGGCACTAATGCGATAGGCGTAGTCACGTTCGGCAGTATCACTGCCTGCGATAAAGTCTCCTCCTGCTACCCACGTAAAACCTGCCTGTCTTTCACAGGTTTCCTGGGTGATTTGAGTTTGTCGCACCGAGTTATCGACAACGGCCTGACAGCCCACCTGATAGACTAGAGATAAATTGAATAGGGCTACTACAAAGCCTTTGCTGATGGGCTTCGTTCTCGATTTTATGAGTAGATGTAGTAGATTTATCAGCGTCTTTATAATTGGCTTTATCATTAAACTTTATCCCTACTTTTTTATCCCTACTTTAGACTGGGGCTTCTAGTGGGCCTTCGCCATTTTTGATCAAAGCTATGACCAACTACAACTGGCTCGTCACTGACGACGGTGCGTGCAAATCCTTTGGCAGTATCGATAATGAACCGCCTAAGCGCACTTACCGGCTCTATCGCTTTCTCACTGAGCTAGACGATATTTTAGAGCGTGAACCTGACGATGCGCTGCGAGTACAGGCGATTATTCCGCTGGTGCGGAAGCTGCTAATTAGCTCTTATTGGTTACAGATGGAGCACAACCCTCCTTCTGAAAAAACGGGTTGGTCGGTCAAATTTCTTTATCGAGAGTACGAATATCCTATTACCGTACAAATGGTTGTGTGGGCACCGGGCAGCGCTTCTACCATTCACAACCATGCCACTTGGGGCATTGTCGCTATGATTGGCGGGCAAGAAAAAAATACCTTTTGGACACAGGCTGACGGTGATCCGACAACGCTTACGCCGGTCGGGGAAAAAATCCTCAATCCTGGCGACATTATTGGTTTTACGGGCAATGCTGTTCACCAAGTTGCGCCGTTGGGGGATGAGCCGACGATTTCTTTTAATCTGTATGGTATTACCGATCGTAGCAGCCGTTACAAATACGACACTCAGACCCTAGCTGCCGAAAGGTTTTAGCCGAAAGGGTTTAGCCGAAAGGGTTTAATCCAAAGGGTTTAATCTAAAGGGTTTAATCTAAAGGGTTTAGCCAAAAGGGTTTAATGGGTCTGCGCCCCTATCCAACTTAGATAGGCAGATGATCCTTGTTCAATCGGTATCGCTACTATCTCAGGGGTATCGTAGCTGTGCAGTTCCGTTATCTTCGCTGAGAGCGCTGCAAAGCAGCTCAGCCGCGTTTTGATGAGCAACTGCCATTCGGTTTCACGCTGCACTTCGCCCTGCCAAGTGTAGATTGATTTCACAGGAAATATATTGACACAAGCGGCGAGTTTGGTTTCGATGAGGGCAAGTGCGATCGCCCCAGCTTCATCTTCAGCGCCCGCCGTCGTCAAAACCAATGTATATTCTGTCATCGCCAGTCTAGAGGGTTACTGTGTCATCGTTGGGACATTGCCGCTGAATGCTGCACACTTGCTCTTTCTAAGCAAGTATCCGTCAAATCAGCATCCGACCAATCGACATAGGCAACATTGATCCGACGCAAATCAGCCTTGACAAACTTGGCCCGGTGTAAGTGAGCATGGTCAAAATTTGCCCCAGTCAACTGTGCGTTCTGAAAATCGCTATTTTGCAAACTTGCTTCCACGAAGTTTGCACTCGTCAAATCAGCCGCCTTAAAGCTCGCCCCTTTTAACCGAGCACCCTTAAAGCGAACCCCGCTTAAATCCATATCATTGAAATGCAGGCCATTGAGAAACGCCTGCTCAAAATTAGCCCCTCTAAACGTTGCTAGATTAATATTTGCCCCGCTCAGTCTCACGCCACTTAAATTGGCCCAATCAAAGCAGGCTTCGCTCATATGAGCATTACGCATATTTGATCCGGTTAAATTTGAGCTGCTAAAGTTTGCTTCACCCAGTTGCGCTGCCCGTAAATTGACATAAATCAATCGAGATCCGCTAAGACTTGCCTGCGTAAAATCGGCCCGTACACCAAAGGCACCTTGGAAATTGGCCTTTGTCATCATTGTTCTGACAAATACCCCGCCACTCAGCTTGGCAAACATCAAGTTGGCACGACTCAAATTAGCATCGCTAAAATTAGCGTTGGTCAGAAACGAGCGGCTGAAATTAGCGCCTGCCAAGTCAGCGCCTGCAAAGTTGACCCCCACCAAAATTTGGCCACCAAAATCAACCCCTGCTAGCTGAAGACCGCTAAAATTACGATAGCCTTCTTCGTACAGATGTAGGATATCTTTTGCTTGCATTGAGTCGCTGCCTCCTAAAAAAACATGCCAGCGCAATATTTGTTGGGTCGGCGCATCCAAGTCTTAAGGTAATTTACAGATGTATGGGTGTGGGTAAATGATTCGGGTTAGTTACATAACTCATAAAAAACTTTAGAATTCACTGCAAAGGTTCAAAAAACCTTTGGCCATCACGTTGATTTTTCCGTTGGATTGACCTTGCTAAAAATCCCGCTTACGTCTTCTTCCAAGGGCTCTGTTTTCCAGGGGCTTGTTCTCCAGAAGCTTTGTTCTCCAGAAACTTTGTTTTTCAGAAGCTTTATTTTTCAGAAGCTCTGTTCTCCAGGAACTTTGTTCTCCAGAGGCTTTGTTTTTCAGAGGTTTTGTGATACAGGCGTTGTGATAGAGACTTTGTGGTGATAGAGGTTTTGTGACAGAAGCTTTGTGACAGAGGCTACTTTACAAAAATTACGGTGTTTTACAAATTTACGGTGCTTAACGAAATGTCGAAAAAGATTGGCTTTGCCCTACTGTGGCTCAGCTTTAGTATTTACGCTTTCGCCTTTGCGCCACCAGCGCAGCCAGATACCTTGGCACTGATTATTCGGCTATCTTCAGGTCAATGGGCCGGTATCAATCCGCTGGTTGTGGCTTTGTTCAACCTCATGGGCATATGGCCGATGATTTACGCCTGTTTAGCGTTGATTGATGGTATTGGCCAAAAAATTCCAGCTTGGCCCTTTGTCGCTGGTTCGTTTGGGGTTGGTGCTTTTGCTTTGCTGCCTTATCTGGCGCTGAGAGAACGCAATCCTAGCTTTCCTGGTGAAAAAGACAAGCTCCTGAGCCTGTTAGATTCTCCTTGGACAGGTCGTTTGCTCGCTGTTGGCGCAGTCGGCCTATTGAGCTATGGCCTGCTCCAAGGCGACTGGAGCGATTTTGTGCAGCAGTGGCAAACCAACCGGTTTATTCACGTGATGAGCTTGGATTTTTGTTTGTTGTGCGCTGTGGTAGCACCGCTGTTAAAAGACGACATGGCAAAACGCAATCTAGACCACTCACGTCTTTTTTGGGGGGCTGTATTAGTGCCGCTGTTGGGCGTTTTGTTTTATCTTGCGGTGCGGCCCCCGTTAGTCATGTCACCAACGGCTGCTACTAGGCCAGCGGCGTAAGCTGTCTTGACAGCATTTTCGGGACAGTATTTCTTTAAAGCTATTTTTGCAAAATATTTCATGAAATCGCAATGGCAATGTATTCAGGAAAATATCGGCACTTGGCACGGCTCTTTTACACAGTTTGATGCTGACGGACAACAGCTTAAAGATACGCCGAGTGTTTTAACCTTGGCCGAAACCGAGCCGAACAAAACCATACAGCTTACGTTGGAGCGCACACCGGCCAACGGTTCTCCTGATATTATCTGCCGCTCATTTTCGGCACCTGGTCTGGCACCTTACGTTTATTTTTTGAGACGGGTGCATTTACTCAAGGATCTTCTCAGTGGACAGCTTTTGGCCAGTTTGGGGCGGAAATGTCGTTGAAAGTAGGCGATCGGCGAGTTCGCTTTGTGCTGATGTATGAAGGGACGAGTGAGGGAACAAGCCAGATAAAATACATCACCTTAATTCGTGAGACTCAAACGGGCGGCACAGTCTTTGGCGGCACAGTCTTTGGCGGCACAGTCTTTGATGAGCCGCTGTTGAGAACTCAACAGCTCATAGAATACTTTAAAGGTATATTGACGGTGCTTTACGCTGATATGAGACCTATGGCTTGCGGCTATAGTGAGTGGCTAGGGGGTATGACTAGCGGCGGTGGCTTGGTTCTCAACATTCAAGAATATGGCCAAGAATATAGGCAGGCCAATGACCAGGAATGGGCACAAGCTGGTGGAGAACATGACGGTGCTTTTGCTCAAGAACTTTCACTTTCGAATAACGCTCCTCCTGACATGACCTTCTCTTATGTACAGCCTGTGCGCTTGTTGGGAGACTTGACGTATCGGCTGATACCACTGCCAAATGGAGCGTATTGCCTAATTCCTGAGACGATTGAGAAGCATCATGCCTTTCGGATAGAAGTCGGCTGGTTGAGAGCAGATGGTGACAGATCACGGTTAATCCGCTACTACGATAATCGCGGTGTTTGGACAGCGTCTGCACTGATCGAGGATCGTTTGGCTGCGTGAGCAACTTTTTCCAGAGATGGTGTGGCGTAATTTTTCCGCGCAACTGAAATAAGCGCAATAGACCATTAAGAGCGCAATAGACCATTAAGAGCATAGAACGATAAAAGAAACTGCGATCGCCGCCAAAACAGATAAGACTACACTCTGAAGCCTGGTAAGATCAGCCCTATGGACATAATCTGCTAGCTGAAGGTTTCTAAAAATCAAATTTTGCTTGTATCACTCGGTAATTTGTGTGCGTTAGCATTAGGGTTAATATCCCCATGAATGACATAGCTAGGAATAACAGGGCTAAAAATGACAAGGCCAAACCAGATTGGGCCGGTGACGATCTACTCTCTCGCTGCGTGAATCTGTTGATTCAGACAAAGCCGATCTATGGTGTGATGAAGTCACAGGCTCGGCGGGTGCTGATCAAAACAGCCGAAAAAAACGGTATTCCTTGGCGGGAGAACTATCGGGTCTTAGCTGAAACAATCGCAGCATCGGGAGCGTCACAAACCCTCGCAACCATCTCTAATCCAGCCATTGAGTATCCTGATTACTATCAAGTTCCTTTCCATGCTTACGATGAGGGTAATCTATTTTGGCCTGCCGCTTTTGAGGCGCAATCAGCGACCTATGCGATGGCACTACGGGTGTGGCCCCAGGAAGATTTGACGTGGCAAGCGGCTCAAGAGCGATTGCGTGCTAGCTTTCATGAAGTGCTCGCTCAGTATGGCTCACACCCTGTTACGGATATTCTCGACATAGGCTGTTCAGTGGGCATTTCCACAGTCGCATTACAAGACTATTATGAAAAGACACAAGGCATAGCTGTGCGCACCGTTGGCCTAGATCTTTCTCCATATATGTTGTCAGTGGCTAGGATTTTACAAAAAGAGAGAAATATTCAATGGCTTCATGCCCTAGCAGAAGACACTGGGCTAGCGGATGAATCTTTTGATTTGGTCAGCCTTCAGTTTGTCATTCACGAGTTACCCCGCCACATTACCCAAGCGATTTTTCAAGAAGTTTGGCGATTGTTGCGCCCCGGTGGCTGTCTTGCTATGGTTGATAACAATCCTCAATCACCTGTTATTCAAAATTTGTCGCCTGTACTCTTTACCCTGATGAAAAGTACAGAACCATGGAGCGATGACTACTATACCTTTGATGTGGAAGCGGCTCTAGAAAACAGTGGATTCGAGCATGTGGTGACAGTGGCTAGCGATCCACGCCATCGCACCATTATTGGGCAAAAATCCGCCATCATTGGGCAAAATCGATTTCGTAGGCGCAGCAAGGCTATGTAGCCTCTGTCGAGTGAGTGAGGACAATAGTCTCATCGCTAGAAGCCTGACGAGCAGCGGCTCACTCGACGAGCAGCGGTGAGACCCTGCGTCGTCGTACGGCGCTAAGGAATGCTCACTAAGACAAGGAATGCTCACTAAGACAAGGAATGCTCACTAAGACAAGGAATGCTCACCAAGACAAGGAATGCTCACCAAGACAAAGTCAGAATGCATCCTTATTTTGCCATAGCATCTCACGAAGCTAGTTCTTTGACCTTTATTAAGCTTACTTGCACTT
>JAAUPS010000221.1 GCA_012033015.1 Phormidesmis sp. RL_2_1 | reverse complement strand
GGAATGCTCACCAAGACAGCGGTGAGACCCTGCGTCGTCGTACGGCGCAAAGGAATGCTCACCAAGACAAAGTCAGAATGCATCCTTACTTTGCTATATGCCTTTTGTGCTAAGTCTTTGGCTTAGCAGATTGCTTCCACTCTGAGCCTGTCTTACCGGTGACTACCCAAAGTAGCGATCGCATTCCATCACGCACTTCTTTGAAAACTGTTTCGGGCCGCTCTGGCGCTGCCGCCGTTTGCACAGCCACTGGCTTAAAGGCAATGCCTCGACTGCCTAGGACAATTTGGGCAACTACGCTGGCCCGGCGCATGTGGTAATCCGATGTGATCAAATACACCTGATTAATTTTTCGGGCCTGAAGCTGGTTGACCAATGTGGTGAAGTTGGTTACCGTATCAACCGCTTGATAGTCCAAATGCCACTGTTCAGCAGGCACTTTGGCTTCATCAAAAACCCATTTAGCATATTCAGGATTGCTGCCCGAAGATACCCAAATTTCAACGTCAGGGTGGCTATTGGCAAACTTAGCCGCAAACTGTTCACGTTCTGGCGCGCCCCTAAGACTAAGGCCACAGTAGGCTTTAAGAACTGCTGCTGATAGCGCACGTAGCTGACGCCGACAGTAGCCGTCACCGCAACTAGCAACCCTGTCCATAGCCCTAGCTTTAGTCCTCGGGTGACTAAGCGAGCGCCAAGATGACGAAACAATGAGCTGCGGGGAACTACCTTATCCTTTTGGGAAAGGGCCTTCTGAGAAAGAGCCTTCTGAGAAAGGGCCTTCTGAGAAAGAACCTTTTGGGAAAGGGCGGCAAGTTTTTTGGGCTGCTGGCGAAGTGCAATCAGTCTTTTGGTTTGCATGGGTTGAGGGTGCACAATCGGGGGCGAACAATCGGGGGCAACAGAGGGGTGAAAGTTGGCGAGTGACACCCTACACAGTTCGGAGATAAGCTGAGATGGTAGGCTGAAATGAGCTTAGCTATCCTTGGATCATAGGACAGTTTTTGATCGGCAGATAAAAATTTAATCCTAAGTTTTTAGGCTCAATTTTCAGGCTCAATTTTCAGGCTTAGTTTTCAGACTTACCTTTTAGACTTAACTTTTAAAAGGTGATGGATTAAGCGAGATCTGTGTGGTTTTCGTCTTGAAAATCAAAGGTAGCGATCGCTGATTCAGCTTACCCACTACCTTCGATTACACATCAAGTTAAATCAAGCTGTTGACGCGGGCCGTTTACACCTCTACCTTGTGCTTTTGAAAGGTATTAGCGGCGCTGTGGCCTGAGCTATCTTTCACTTTGGCCAACATTTCTCGCAGGCGATCGCCCTCAATCACCTCTTCTTCTAGCAGCAGTTGAGAAATTTCCTCTAGCAGCTCACGATTGTCTTTTAACAACGTAAGGGCTCGCTGATGGGCCGACTCCACGATGCTTTTGACCTCTTCATCAATGGCTTTAGCCGTTTCATCGCTAACCAAACGGCGAGCGTTAGGGGCCATGCCATTGTCCAAAAAGCTATTTTGCTTGCTGCGCTCATAGGCCAGCGGCCCCAACACCTTGCTCATGCCATAGCTGGTGACCATTTGCTCGGCAACATCGGTGGCTCGCTGCAAGTCATTGGCCGCGCCGGTGGTAATCGAGCCAAACACAACTTCTTCAGCCGAGCGCCCACCCAGCATGGTGGCAATTTGTCCCTTCAGCTCAGCTTCGTCTCGCAAGAATCGATCTTCAGTGGGCAGTTGCAAAGTATAGCCCAAGGCAGCCATGCCCCGCGGCACGATGGAGATTTTTTCGACTTGATCCGTGCCGGGCATCGCTGCTCCTACCAAGGCATGGCCAACTTCGTGGTAGGCAACAATTTCCTTTTCCTTATCGTTTAGCACACGGCTACGCTTTTCCAGACCCGCCACTACTCGTTCAATGGCTTCAGCAAAATCCTGTTGTTGAACCGAGTCACGGTTATTGCGCGCAGCGAGTAAAGCTGCTTCATTGACCAGGTTAGCTAAATCTGCACCCGCAAAACCAGGGGTGCGGGTTGCAATAGCCTTCAAATCTACCCCATCCGACAGCTTGACTTCTTGGGCGTGAATTTCCAAAATTGCCTCGCGGCCCTTTAGATCAGGCCGATCAACCAATACCTGTCGATCAAATCGCCCTGGCCGCAGCAGCGCTGGGTCTAGGGTCTCTGGGCGATTTGTGGCTGCCAGCACAATAATGGTAGAGTCACCTGCATTAAAGCCATCCATCTCAGCTAGCAGTTGATTAAGGGTTTGCTCGCGCTCATCATTACCCCCGTAAAATCCACCGGTAGAGCGTGATTTACCAATCGCATCTAGTTCATCGATGAAAATGATACAGGGGGCCTGCTTTTCGCCTGCTCAAACAAATCACGCACCCTCGAAGAGCCCACGCCGACAAACATTTCAATAAACTCGGAGCCCGAAATACTAAAGAACGAAACCCCAGCTTCGCCTGCCACCGCCTTGGCTAGCAGGGTTTTTCCTGTTCCTGGTGGGCCAACGAGCAACACGCCTTTTGGAATGCGTGCCCCGAGATCGGTAAACCGCTTGGAATTTTGAAGGAAATCAACAATTTCGACCAGCTCAGTTTTGGCTTCATCGACTCCAGCCACATCACTAAACTTAATTTTAGTATCTTCGTCTTCGACATAAATTTTGGCGCGGCTCTTCCAATTGAAAAACACTACCTTGGCCGCCGCCTTGGTTACGCGCGAGAAAAAAGCGCCACAGAGTAATAAAAATAAGCGGTGGGATTACCCAGCTTAACAAGCTGCCAAACCAGGCATTGCCAGCAGGTGGGGTTGCTGAAAATTGCACGTCATTGTCCTGCAACAGCGTGGGTAAATTGAGGTCAAATACAGGCGTGGTTTCGTACACCTTTCCCTGTGATTCCGCTGACCTATTGCTGAGTGACCCATCGCTTATTGGCCCGTCATTGAGTCGGTCATTGAGTCGGTCATTGAGTTGATAGAGAATTTGCTTTTCGCCAATGTTGACACTGCTTACCTGATGTGCCTTCACTTGATCAATAAAAGTGCTGTAGGGTACTCGTTCGGCCGTTTGACTAAATGACGTTGGCAAAAAGGTACTGATGATTAGCACGGCGCTAATCGCTAAAAATATCCAATTAGCAGTCTTTCGTGGCTGCGCTTTTTTGTCTTTAATGGGCATAGCCTCTCCCCATTTGGTTTATGGGTCACGTGATATGTTCATATGACATATCGTAACAAGGCTGATGATTTAGAGAAATCTCTTCAAAGGGGTAATTTCCGTATAGCGCATTCACGCTCAGAACTAGGACTAAAGATTAAACGCTAAAAATTAAGCGCTAAAAAATAAGCGCTAAAGATTAGGGACTTGCCGTGTCATCTGCTACCTTTGCCCTGTCCCTTTATTTCTGTCCCCTGATCTTTGTCCCCTAGCCTTTGTCCCCTAGCCTTTGTCCCCTGATCTCTTGAGCCAACCTGAGATCTTAAAAGTAGTTGTTTAAGCTTCTGATGGTTTCTTCTAGTTTGATAGCAGGAAAAAAGAGTTTGTATTCCCAGCCTTCGCCCGGTGCTTGATCTTTTTTGGTGATATAGTCTTGGCGAAATCCGCCCTTACCACCGATGTATCTTTCAACGGCATGGAACACTTCACTACGGGCATAAGCGTAGGCCAACATGTATGCCATAAAAATGGCAAGGATAATACGGCTGGTCTTATCGGTGCGATAGGATGTCATTTTTAATGCGCAACCTGGAAAGGGAATTTAGGTGCAATATCAACATCAATCGATTAGTTGCATCTAACGTTCCCCAAATGACAAACGTCCTAACATGACAAACGTCCTAACATGACAAACGTCCTAACATGACAAACGCCCTAACATGACAAACGCCCTAACATGAAAACGTCTTACCATACGGCCCTGATATAGCGTGGGTCGTTTGGCTGAGGTACAGTTTTCAGACTGAAAGTTTTATATCGCAATAGGCCAAGCGATTCGCGTTCTTCGAAGGCATCCGAGAGACGCTATATGCAATACATATATACACGTTATGTCCATATGTATTGTATTGCGAGCAATTGAATGACTACATGGCAGTCGTGCTCTAGCCTCTTCGCAGCTTTAGCACGGTTGCAGTTGTGCTAAAGCTAATACAATTTCATCGACTACGCCGCGCATGACCCGAGCAGGCTGATTGACGTTGCTCATCATAATGCTGAACACCACAGGCGGATGATGGGGCAAATCGAAATATCCGGATAGTGATTCGTTGTTGCGCACATAGCCGGTTTTGCCTTGGAGTTGGCCCTGTACTACGGTGTTTTGAAACCGCCGCCGGAGATTGGCCTGTTCTCCGGCGACAGCTAGAGAGTTTCGATAGTGGGCGGCGTAGGGGTGATAAGCCATGGCCTGGAGAACATCAATGAAGGTTTGAGGGGTGGCTAAGTTGTGGCGAGAAAGTCCTGAGCCATCGACCATTTCGTAGGTGCTAGGGTCAACTCCCAACTGTTCTAGGATGTTTTTTACAGCTTTAGTTCCCACAACCGTGGCATCATCGGTGAAGTTGTTTCCGGCTCCGTGCGCTATCCCTAAGGCTTTGAGCAGGGCACCGGCGTAGAGGTTGTTGCTATCTCCATTAATGAAAGGCAACCATGCGGACAAGGGAGGGGAGGTTATGCTGGCCAACTCAGGCGCGCTTTGGGGCCAAGGTTCTGATAAAAGAGCGCTTTGGGCAATGGTCATGTTTTGCTCATTGAGGCTTTGGCTAAACTGTTGTAAGAAGTATTCGCCCGGATTGGCAATGGCAATAGAAAATGGATCGGCACCATAATCAGCACTTAAAACGCCAAAAACTTGCAGCCGAGGTTGACCGAGTTGATCTTGTCCGACATCGGCGTAGGAGGGTTCTCCTGCGGCTACTGTCTGAGAGAAATTCTCGATTTGCCAGCGATTTTTCTGGGAAGGATCGTCCCACTCTACTCGCAGGGGTTGCCCTACTTCGCTCGGATAAAGGGCTAGCTCCAATGCATTTTGGTTCAAAATTAGGCTATTGATGGGTGCGCCATAGCCTGCTTGCACATCTTCCCATTCCCAGTTGGGATGGTACGCTCGTCCTGGAAAGTATCGATCATAGCCGAACAAGTGATCAACTCGGGTAATGCCCTGCCCAGCGAGTTGTTGTGCTAAGTCTTGGAGGTGGGCGTTGGTCAGTGTAGGATCGCCTCTACCGACTACATACAGACTGGTCAGCCCGTTGTGAGTCTGGCCATATACAGAAGTTCGCACGCGAAAGTCTGGCCCGAGCTGTTGCAAGGCGGCGGCGGTGGTCAATAGCTTTATGTTGGATGCTGGGATGAAAAATTGGTCGGCATCTCGCGAGATGATGACTGTTTGTTCTGCTTCGGTTTGACCTTGCATTTCGACCCTAATGCCTAATCGGCCTTGGCTGAGTTCTGGTCGAGCGGCGATCGCATCAATCTGCTCGGCCACTTGGGCGGCGCAAACCCCTTGTGCCACAGCAGCCCTAGTTGTGCTCCACAGTAGTAAAACACTGCCAACACTCAGAATGACCTTGATTGTTGTGAACCTTTGCGCAGACCTTTGTATTAGACCTAGCTGCATATGCGCCGATTGCATAAGTCTCATTTGAATGCCCTATCGCCTATTGTTCTAAAATATAGCGTTCTCAGGTAGCGTTTTGAGGCCCAAATCAATGATTCATCCTATTTGTTTGACTATCGACTGGCGAGATGCTGATTGTGATATTCCTGAGGCCCAGCAAGAAGCGTTTACTCAATCTGTGTTTCGCTCGTTGCGATCGCACAGTGCTATTCAAACCATAGCGCGCGTTCCAGATCCAGATGTGCCGACAGGGGGAATGGGCGCACAGTGGCTATGGAATATTCTCACTGCCGAAATTCCGGGGGATGGATTGAGAGAAGCCTGCCGAGAAGCTTTAGGACAACTAGAGGGTAAACCGATGAAGTTTAAGCTAGAAGTCAATCAGCAAACGAAAATCATTGAGGTTGAAGATGTCAGCCCAGCCGATTTTGACAGGGTTCTCGATAAACTCGTGGCAGCGGCGAAGGAGATAAATTCTGCCAGTTAATGGCGTAATGAAACCGGTGAGGCCAAAGCAGCTCGTTAAATAAGCTGTTGATAAAGCTCCAAGTGCATTTTGGCGCAATCTTGCCAGCTATAGCGCTGCGCAATGGCTTGGCCGCTCTCTAACATTGGCAGATTGGGTTGGGAAATGCTGAGCATTCCGGCTGCGATCGCGCCTACATCCGTCACCTCTACCAAGCAAGCTTCTTTTTGGGATAAAAACTCCGTAAACGGCGGCTGATTGGCCGTTAATACCGGTACGCCTGATGCCAATGCTTCCAAAACGACCAATCCCCAGCCCTCTTTTACCGACGGCAACACAAACGCATCCGCTAGTCGATATAGCCCTGGCAACCACTCATCAGGTACGACCCCCGGTAAGATTAACGCATCCTTCAGCCCATGGGCATTGGCTACGGCCATAAACTGTTCTCGATAATCTTGATAGTCAAACAAAGTCGCGCCACCGGCAATCACTAGCTGGGCGGCGGGCTGCTGTTGACGCACCTCGGCAAAGGCTTGCAACAACCGGATTGAGTTTTTACGGGGCTCAATGCCGCCTACTGTTAAATAAATAGGACGGCCACTAATGCCATAAGCATTCGCGACCCGAGTTTCAGAGCCATCTGGCTGAGCAGAGAAGCGATCGCTCACCCCATTTATCACTCGGTGGGCCTCAATCCCGTAGTCTGTTTTCAGCACCTGTTGCCATACATCGCTCACACATAAGCATCGATCTGGCTGATAGATAGACTTTTCTTGACAATCCTGTAGGTAGGGGCTGCGAAAACTCTCGATATGATGAACTGTGCGCACAAAGTGAGCAATTTTGCCTTGTTCCCGAAGCAGTGCCAATGCATTCGCACTTAAGCAATCTTGCGCATGATAAACCTGATAAGGTGCTGAATGCTGCTCAAAGCGTTGACTAAAAAACTGTACAAATTCACCAATACGTTGTTTGATCAGGCTGTCAATATTGCTGTTGCAGCTTTGAGCGGGAACCGCACAGGTTGAAAACGGCACCTGTCGATGAAATCCTTGGCCGTCTTTGTCTAGTGCAAATACACAAGGCTGATGGCCCAACTGATAGAGTGCATGGGCTAGCTCTAAGGTATGAACAACACTCCCACGTGGCTTAGTAGAGTAGGTTAGTAACGCAATCCGAAGAGACATATATTAAAGAGAATATATTAAAGAGAACTAATGCCCAAAGCCGGTTAACGGCCCTGTGGCAGGGTCGGCTAAATTCCAAAATAGCTGTTGTTCACCCCTATCTTGAAAGTAAATTTTGCTGCCCGAGGTTACTGTGCCAATCGGCTCACAGCTCAGGTTGTGGGGATGAAAGAGGGCCTGTAGCTGAGTCACCTGTTGCGGTGGAGTGCTGAAAAGAAAACCAAAACTTGGAAAGCTGGTTAACCATTTTTCCCAAGCAACATTTAATGGTCGGGGAACGGCTTCAATCTGAAGCACTGCGCCGCAGCCTGAAGCTTCTGCTAACATTAACACGGTGCCCACCAAGCCACCCATGCTGATATCTTTGCCTGCATGGACGAGGCCCATTTTGGCTAAGGTCGGCAACAGCTTGAGCTGGGCTTTAAGCTGGGCAGGCTCAGCGGTTGTTGCGGCATTCCAAAACGGATAGTCGCTGTAGTACTCGCCAGCAAGATTTACCACCATCACAAGGGTGTCACCGGGTCGGGCATTGAAGCTGGTGATCAGGTGGTGCGATCGCCCCAAAATAGCCACTCCTAACCCGGCATAAGGGCTATGGCAGTTGGTGTGGCCGCCCACAATCGGCACGCCGTAAGCCTTCGCGGCTGCCTGCATTCCTGCCCATAGCGGCTGACTTTTTTCGATTGATTCGCTCCATAGCGTATCGACCATCGCTAAGGGTTGGCCGCCCATGGCCGCAATATCTGAGATATTGACCATCACCGCACACCACCCGGCAAACCAAGGATCTTGAGCCACCAGCTTGGGCCAAATGCCTTCTGCCGCAAGCAGCAGATAGCCGTCTTTCCCGTCGGGCATTGCGGCGCAGTCATCACCCAAGCGAATTTGAGCGCCATCCATGCCTAGCACAGATTGACCGATGGCTGCCGCCGCTGTCTGAATATCTCGCTTGTGCCAGATACCCGGAGATGTCTGTAAAGACGTGATCAGGTGAGACAGCATTCTATAGCCTCTGTCGAGTGAGTTAGAACAATAGTAATCGCTGGAAAGCTCACCAAGACAGCGGTGAGACCCTGCGTCGTCGTACGGCGCTAAGGAAAGCTCACAAGACAGCGGTGCAGACCTGCGGTCGTCGTACGGCGAGCTAAGGAAAGGCTCAG
>JAAUPS010000037.1 GCA_012033015.1 Phormidesmis sp. RL_2_1 | reverse complement strand
AGATCGCTCTGATGACATTCTTGCGTATGGATAACAGGCAATTCTAACTGGCGAAATTTGGCTAAAAGCGCCTGAAGTGAGGGCACAATTGCTTGCAGCTTTGACACATCATTGCCAAGAGCCGCGCCAAAGCCTCCCGGCTCTAGAAAATCTCGCTGCATGTCAATGATCACTAAAGCTAGGGCTCTAGCCTGATCAGGCAGAGGGTAGGGGTAGGGTAAGGCGGAAGGGATGGTCATGGTTTTGCTGAATTTAATGGCCGGCCATGCGCTGGCCGATGAGTGTGTAGTCGGCGCTGCCAATATCACTTTCATAGACAAATTTGCCTTCACTGATGACGATGATGCGATCGCTCAGTTTTAGCAGTTCATCTAAATCCTCACTGACAAGTAAAACAGCAACGCCTTGGTTCCGGGCTTCGACAATTTCCGTATGGATAAAGTCAACCGCATTAAAATCTAAGCCAAAACAAGGGTTAGCGGCGATCAGCAGGTTGATGTGGTTAGAAGATAGCTCTCTTGCCAGCACAGCGCGCTGAACATTCCCTCCGGAAAGGTTGTGAATGGGTGTTTCAGGTGACGGCGTTTTTACCGAAAATTGTTGAATTAGGCCAATGGCCATGGTGCGAATCGCTTTAAGGCTAAGCAGAAATCCTTGGGATTGGGGGGGTTGATCGAAAGTGCGTAGCGCCATATTTTCGGCCACTGACATATGGGGAACGCAGGCATTACGCATGGGCTCTTCCGGCAGTACATAAACGCGATGCTGGGCCATTTCGGTTCGTGTGGCAGTGTAGGGTGTGCCCCCTACTAAAATCTCTCCTTGAGTGCGATCGCGCTGGCCTGCTAACACTTCTACTAGCTCTCGTTGACCATTGCCCGAGACCCCGGCAACGCCGACAATCTCTCCGCTTTGGACAGTAAAGTCAACCCCTTTTACCGCGTCTATACCGCTGTCCTTGTTAGCATGAAGATTAATCACTTTCAGCATAGGCACCGAATTTTCTATGCCGACCTTAGTCACCGGGGTGGGCTCTTTTCGTTCACCCATCATCATTTCAGCCATATCGGCTACATTGAGGTCTTTGACCCATCCCTGTCCGGCCAAACGGCCCTTACGCAACACCGTGATTTCGTCGGCAAAGGCTATTACCTCACGAAACTTATGCGAAATCATCAAAACACTCAGATCCCCAGCATTGACCTGTTCTCGCAGGAGTCCGAGCACCTCATCGGCTTCGCCGGGGGTAAGCACGGAGGTGGGTTCATCCAAAATCAGTATCCGGCTGTTGAGGTAGAGCTGTTTAAGGATTTCTAGCTTTTGCTTTTGGCCTGCGGCGAGTTGCGTGATGGGGGTGTCCAACGGCACTTGAAAAGGCGAGGCGGCCATAAAGTCTTGCAAACGCTCCATCTCTTTTGGCCAGTTAATCAACACCGTATTATCGATCCGCGATAGTACCAAATTTTCAGCGACAGACATCGCTGGCACGGAGGTGAAATGCTGATATACCATGCCGAGCGCATATTTATGGGCATCGCGAGGGCTGTGAATCCGCACTGCTTTGTGGTTAATTTTCAAAGCGCCCGCTGTTGGCTGATAAAAGCCCATGATGCATTTCACTAGGGTGCTTTTGCCAGCGCCATTTTCTCCTAGCAGGGCATGGAAGGAGCCCGGTTTGAGATGTAAGCTGACATCATCTAGCGCGACGAGAGGGCCAAAATGCTTCGTCATGCCAATGGCGTGGAGTTCAGGTGGCTGAACGATCGTTTCAGGGTGAATAGAAGAGGTGACGGTTTCCATTGGGTTGTGCCTGATTGCGATGGCTGGCTGGTAAATCTAGAATCTAGCGGTCTTGCGGTCTAGGGGGATAAGGTTTGGCAGTTTAAGTGATGGCTTCAATCAGTGCTTGGGAATCGGCAACCGAGCCAAAGACACCGCCTTGCATTTTGATCATCTTGAGGGCGGCGAGGTAGTTACCATAGTCTGTGGCACCAGTACAGTCTGAGAGCATTAGGCATTCGTAGCCGCGATCATTGGCGTCGCGCATTGTAGTATGAACGCACACATCGGTGGTGATGCCGGTGAGGATGATATTTTTATGCCTTTGCAGGTCAAAATCAGGTCTAGATCGGTGGCGTAAAAAGAGCCTTTGCCTGGTTTGTCGATAATCACCTCACCAGCCATAGGCGCTAGTTCAGGAATGATTTCCCAGCCCGGCTCACCGCGCACGAGAATTTTACCGCATGGCCCGAGATCACCGATGCCAGCACCGATTTGCTGCGATCGCCACCGTTTGTTTTCCGGTAAATCTGCCAGATCAGGCCGGTGCCCTTCGCGGGTGTGAATAATGCTGTAGCCCTGCGATCGCATCACCTCAAGCACCTGACAAATCGGCTCAATTGGTGCGCGGGTCAGAGCCAAGTCGTAGCCCATTTTATCGACATAGCCGCCCTCCCCACAGAAATCTATCTGCATATCAATAACCATCAGCGCCGTGTTCTCTGGGCGTAAATCACCATTAAAAGGATAGGGGTAGGGATCAGCTTCTACAAAACGTCCCATAGCTTGACGACCTCGCTAACAAGTTACGTACAACCCAAACTCATAAGCCCAAACTCGTAACGATGGCCACCGGTTATGGCCCGGTGCCCTAGTAGTCCAGACAGGGTTCGTTTCGGTGTACAAGTCACCATCATAATGATTAATGTCAACCCATAAGGTGCTCCATTGAACAGATAGGAACCCTGTTCAATGCCCATAGACTTGTCATGCAGAACCTGTAGACCGAGGTCAAAAAAACGATACGGCTACCAAATACGATCATCGCTACCCAAGAGCAAATGATTCAGCTCTAGCGCAAGCTTTTTTTACCCCATTCATCCTACCGGAGAGGATGATGGCCAGTTTAATGGCCAGTCTTAACTCAAGGCTTAACTAACTTGAAAAAGTCACACCAAAACATCATCAAAACATCAGGATGTTTGAAATCTAGCGCGTAAAGTATTGACGGGTATATAGTGGCCATCGAAGAAAAGGGACTGAGCCGATATGTCAGTAGAGATCTCAGGCATGAGCATAAAAAACCATCAGCTCCAAAATTCAACCACTTTAGTCAACTTTCAGGAATCACTACTAGCAGAGGTTGGAGATGCTCGCATCGTATCTGCCGTGCTCGACAAGGTGCAAAAGTGGGCAGGTGAGCAGCCTTTGATAACAGCGCTACTGTGCGGCCGCATCCTCACCCAAGCCGATAAAATCGCCAATGAAAAAGATGCTGACATCGTCGATGCCATCGTGCAAAAGCAGATTATTCGCAACTGGGAAAAGGGGGCAGCCGCTGATCATCTCCAAGAAATTCAAACCGCGCTCCTAGCCTACGGAGCGCGAGACTCGCTGTTGATTTTATATCTGCAAATTTTGCAGAGAGGTGATGTTCCGAGCCGCCAAAGCCCAGAGCAGACCCTTCTGCTAGATTCTGGTTTGGTCACCTTAGACCATCATCGATTAAAGGTGACCAACGCTATCTATGCTCAGGTTTTTGATAAGTTTTGGATTGAGCGACAGCTACCCGGTATCACCAAGCCTGTCAAGATCACTCGCACCGCATCGGGCGGTAAAAGAGCGACTCAAAATCCGCTCAAGAGAGCTTATCTGTCGCCGTGGCTACAGCCTCCCGCAGTGCAGACCACCCAAAGTATTCTGATTGGTTGTGGTGTGCTTTTGCTCACAGCAGCAGTGGCTTGGGTCATCCACAGGGCGCAAAATCCTCAAGCTGGGGCCTGGAATTTGGGTACCCCAGCGGTGATTAATGACGCTGAAAATGGTGCCGAGCAGAAACAGCCAGCGACGGCTGAACTTCCCTCCCAAGCGCTAACCCCACTGACGCTATTGGGCGATACTTTTAGCGGCTACAGTACTTTTCGCAATGGTGATTTTCAATCCGTTTTGCAGGACGTCGGCATTCAAATTAACTACGCAGATGAGTTCGACCAGGGCTTAAGAGCGCAGCAGCTTAGCCAAGGCAAGGCTGACTTGATCATGACTACGCTAGATCAGTTTTTGCAGCAGCAACCTAAAGGCAAAATTGTTGCCTTGTTAGATCGCACCTTAGGGGCGGATGCGGTAGTTTTAAACACCAAGCAGTACAGTACGCTGACATCTTTGCTGGATTTGAACAAACTTGTGCAGCAGGCCCGAGAGCAAAATAAAAAGCTGAGCATTGCCTATGCCAACGATACCCCCAGCGAATATTTAGCTTTGGTGCTCGATGCTCGTTTTGATACGTTTAATCTGTCAGATTTTGATCTCAAACCTGTAGCAGATGCCTCAGAAGCTTGGGCATTAATGCAAGATCCACAAGAAAATATTGCGATCGCAGTACTCTGGGAGCCCTATGTGACCCAAGCGCGTCAGCAGGGCTATAGCGTAGTGCTCTCCAGCAAAGATGCACCTACCGCCATCGTCGATG
The DNA here is from genome assembly GCA_012033015.1 of Phormidesmis sp. RL_2_1. Lineage (GTDB taxonomy): Bacteria > Cyanobacteriota > Cyanobacteriia > Phormidesmidales > Phormidesmidaceae > Phormidesmis. The sequence continues at coordinate 23,689 of JAAUPS010000037.1, read as the reverse complement.
TGATGGTCGCTTCAGATCGACTGCTCGCTTCCAACCCAGAGATTATTTCGCAGTTGCTCGAAAAATACTACCGGCAAATTGATGCCAATGTCAGAGATGCCACCCAACTCCAGACCCAAGTCGCTGAAGATGGCAACCTTTCAGTTACCGATGCGGCCACCATCATTGACGGCATCGACTTCTTTACCGCTACAGAAGCGAAGAACTGGTTTGACAATGGCACCTTGAAAAAGCGGATCGAAGCGACAGCAGCGATTTTGACCCTATCGGCTCGACTAGACACCGTCCCAACTAACACCACTGCCCTCTACACCGAAGAATTTGTCACAGAGGCTGCCAACAACACCCAGGCCCTGATCGATTTGATCCGGACAGACAATCCCGAACTGGCCGACAAACTTTCTGGCAAGCTGCCGGCAGTAACCGCCGCCAGCCCAGTCTCTACAGCTCAAATTCAACAAGCACAGGACATCGGCACCTTACAAGTACGCGGGCAGGTAAGCTTTACTACCGGTTCAGCCCAACTTACTCCCGAAGGCCAAAAAACGCTCGATCAGCTCGCAAGTGAGCTACAAGACTTCAATCAAGAGACTGTTGCAGTGCGTATTATGGGCCATACCTCGCGAACAGGCGATGCTAACACCAACTTGGCCTTGAGCGAGCAGCGGGCCAGCATCGTGGCCAGCTATTTGCAAAACCAAGGCGTAACCCTAAATATTTTGCCTGAAGGCAAAGGTTCACTAGAGCCTCTGCCAGAGATTGAGCCAACGAATGCCCGTAATCAAAGAACAGAAATTCGCCTCGTTCGAATCAATTAGGAATTGCGCCAGGAATTGCGCAGAAAACTAAGCGACGACTTTTTTGATACGAGATGCTTTTTTCCAATGTCTGCGCGGCGGCATCAAAGATGCTTCCTCCCAGCAGAAAGGGTTCACTCGCTCCTCTGTTGCTGCTGGCGCAATGGCATTTTCGCTGATGGCTGCAGGAACAGCTCTGGAGTGATCTGCCGGATATCGCACATCAGGATATTTGACTTCCCACCGCCCCGTTGCTGGATTTCGATAAGTTTCAAACGGGTTAGATTTCAAGGGTTTACTACAGGGCTTTGGCACGATTGCTTGTCCTCAACTGTTTTTCCTCAATGGAGCAATAATAGAATCGGTAAGAGCTAAAACTAGTGTGAGCTTTAGACCCCCCGTTTACATGAATGCTGACCGAAGCAACTCAGAAGTCAGTGAACAGATAGGCAACCTCGTTAATGCGGATTTGTATAAATATTACATGAAGTCTATCTATTTTTTGTGTGAAGTTACGGGCTGATGCTAGCGATTAATGACAAGCTAGGATCCAATTTTTGGCCGAAACGCTTGTTTTATAAAATGACAGGCTCTTTAAAAAGAGAAATGTTTCTGTCCAAAGCAGACCAGAATGACAGTGATTAAGTACCGCGATTGTCTTAACAAATCGCAACTTATTTTTCAAATCCTACTCTTTCAAAAGTAAGTAATACAAAGCGCCTGTGTCGTTTATAAGACCTGCAATTTCGCCAGCTTCTGTCCCGGTACCGATGAAAAGATCCACGCGGCCAGCCCCCTTGATGGCTCCACCGGTGTCTTGGTCTAAGACAAACCGGCTCGTAGGGCTTGTAATCAGATCATTTGCTGCATTTTCACTCGTTGCGCTTTGAGGCAATGGCAGGCTAATTAACGCTAAGGCCCCTGGAGGCATTAAGGATTTATCTGTGGCAATAGAACGGCCTGCGGTTACGGGAAAGCCTAAGCTGCCTATTGCTGGGGCCCCATTGGTTGCTCTAAAAAACACAAAGCGATTGTTACGCGGCAAATAGCGATCCAGCGCTTCAGGATGCTGCTCAAAGTACTCAATCAGTACGGGCAGTGATAGTTCGTCTTCGGGAATAATGCCGTCGTCAATTAGGGCTCTGCCGATGCTGCTGTAAGGGTAGTTCGTGCGGCCATCGTAGCCGACAGAGAGGGTGCTGCCGTCAGTGAGTTGGAGGCGAGCTGAGCCTTGCACCTGGATCAAAAACGCTTCTAAACGGTTGGATAACCAGGCGAGTTCTAGTCCGTTAAGTGCCCCTGCGGATGCTTGTAAGCCGTCGGCTCCTTCTAAATCCAGGCGGGTAGGATGGGGCTCTGACCAGCTATCTAAATCGGCTGGGCGCTTGTAAATGGGATAGCGGTATTCAGCGGTGGGGGTCAAGCTAGCTGTGTAGGTCGGTTCAAAGTAGCCTGTAAAGGCGACCGTACCGGCTTCATCTTGGCCGACAGCCTGATAGAAATCAAATTCGGCGGCGACGGCTTGCTGTAGGGCGGCTGCCGAATTGCTTTGAACAACGAGTTGGCGAAAACGGATGAGGCTGCGCCGTACTCGGCTGTGAGTGATGCCAGCAACAGCGTAGTCGCTATAGGCTGTGATTGATGCTGGGGTACTGAGGTAAGCCAGACTGTGATCGATGGCGCTGAGGAGAGCGGCGCGATCGCCCTGCAGCGTGGGGGTATCAAACAGCCTCGTATCTTGTCCGACAAGTAAGGCTGCTTGTGCGGTATCTGGGCAGTTCAGTGGCGTAAGCGGCAGACTATCGAGTGCATGGCTAGGGCTGCCGATCAGAGCAGTCGCGATCGCCGCAGTAACAAAAAGCGTCTTAGGCGAAAGCCACAGTTTAGCCGCAGACCTAGCCGCAGACTTCATAGACAGCGTCTTAATAGACAGCGTCTTAATGGATAGTGTCTGGATAGATAGCGTCTTAATAGACAGTGCCTGAACAGCACGAGAGACGGCAAGAGAAGTTCGCAAAAGGAGCAGCCAAATCTACCCTGAAGATATTATCTGCTGACGTTCTAAGTGATGAGGCACACTAGGCCAGTAATATGACTGGCCAACTCGACAGAGGCTATCTCTGTTAATAAGCTGCTAATGAGCCGCGAGATCATTAGGGATCAGAGCATCAGCATAATCAGGAGATAGCGCGCTGTGGCATGTGCTAATACCTTTCGACACTGGAGTTAAAGATCGGCTCTACGCGAATGCAGGCGACACGAGAGGGCCGAATGACCATGTATTCGCCCGGATTAACTTTGGGGATAGGCACGTTAATGAATTCTTCAGCGGTTGCTTTGGGCATGAGTTTGTCGCTATACCACTTTTGGAAGTCTTGAATGGTTGTAAAGCGGACTTCCTCTTTGTGTCCACCGTCGAAAGCAATATGGACAATATATTCGCTGGGAGTTCTCGGCATTTTACAAACGATAGTTTTATAGATGACCGAATTAGTATTGGTTGATAGGTGCCGAAACTCTCATGCGGTTGCCATTTTTTTGGCAAATCAGTGGCGTGACGGCGCGATCAATCAAGGCAAGGCCGAACTACTGAAGGTTAAATCGCTGTAATCTTTCTTGCAGCATCTGCGGCAGTTCCTTCGTCAACTCATTTTTTTTGGTGAAGCTCAGTCGATTGCGCGTGGGGGGTATCAAAGGGAAATTGCCCTGGCAGCTCAGTGCGTTCCATTTGGGCTAGGATGATTTGCTCAAAGCGCTTGCACTGCAAGGCATATCCTATTTCTACGCAAACTTTGGGGCTAGGCACAAGCTGGGGAGGTGTGCCGTCAATACCGATAATCGGTGTGCTATCTGCAATGTAGACGAGCGATCGCCTGATTTGTCGCATCAGGCTACTGTTGAGTTTGACCGCGCCTTGGCTCAGCCGATGGGACTCTATCAAAGTAATAGGCAGGCGAGATTTACGGTTGAACTTTTGGACGAAGGCTTCTGCCGCCTCGCGCAGCATATCGCTAGAGTCGGTGTATTCAGTTTGGTAGCTGAGGAAAATATGAGGATCTAGGTTGGCGAGGGAGTCTTGCTTGGCGAAATAGATTTCGTGGCTGATGAGATCGATATTGGCGATCGCATACGTCCCACTGCCCTCTATATAAAACTCCACCAAATCCCCTTCGAGATAGCGCTGGAACCATTCAGCTTGCTTGACTGCTTCAATATCTTCTAAAAAATCGGCGCGAAGGGCTGACTTTAACAGGCTATTCTTGGCCAGGCGCAGATCGTGCGATCGCTTTTCCAGATCGCGAATGGGTTCATAATGACTGAGATACCAAGCCTTAAGCGCAATAATAGCCATTGAGAGGGCGCGTCCTTACCTTTGCTTATGCTCCACTCTAGATGATTAATCGCTCAAAAAGCGATGTGAACAGCAAAAGTAATTCATTTGTACTATTGGTTAAGTATTTTCTATGGCAGGTGTGGTCGCAGCAGGGCATGACAAAACGGCTGAAGCCGGTCGAGAGATTTTGCAGCTTGGGGGTAATGCTTTTGACGGTGCTGTAGCTGCCATGTTGGCTGCCTGTGTGGTGGAGCCTACTCTGACCTCGCTAGGTGGCGGCGGATTTTTGTTGGCCCACAGCGCCAATGGCCAGAATACGCTGTTTGATTTTTTTACCCAGACGCCGGGTTGTCGCGAGCTATCGGCCCCGCTCAATTTTTATCCGATTGAAGCTAATTTTGGCGATACGGTACAGGAATTTCACATTGGTTTAGCCGCCATGGCGGTGCCCGGTATGCTCGCTGGCATTCTAGCGGTACATGGGCGACTAGGTCGGTTGCCGCTGCCGGTGGTGGCCGAGCCTGCCGTCAACTACGCCCGTCAAGGCGTGGCTGTTAGTCCATTTCAAGGCTATTGTTACGAGCTGCTCAGGCCGATATTGACGGCTACGGCAGGGGCGCGGGGGATCTATGCGCCAGCAGGGCGACTATTGCGCGCTGGGGAAAGGTTAAAGATGGGTGAATTTGCTCAAACGCTGGAATATTTGGCTGCTCTGGGCGATGAAGGGGCGATGAAAGCCTTTTATCAAGGTGAAATCGCCCAAAAGACAGTACGCGATTGCCAAGAAAGGGCGGTTATTTGAGTTTGGCAGATTTTGAAAACTATCAGGTGGTGATGCGATCGCCCCTTAGTATTCGCTATCGCGGGGTTAACATTCTCACCAATCCACCACCGAGCGCGGGCGGCTCATTGATTGCCTTTTGCCTGGAGCTGCTCGATAGGTTTGATCTCAGCAGCTTGGGGTTTGGTTCCTCTGAGCATTTAACCCTGTTGTCTCAGGCGATGCGGTGGACAAATGAGGCCAGGCGATCGCATTTAGACGACAACCTATTCACACCTACAGTCGCCCAAAGCTTCACCGCGCCTGATTTGGTGGAAAAATATGCCCAGCCGCTGCAAGCAATCGTGGCTGAAGGCATCAACCGTTGGGGCAGTACCACCCATATCAGCGTCATCGATCAGGACGGTAATGCAGCTAGTGTCACCACCTCAAATGGGGAAGGCGCTTCCTACGTTATTCCCGGCACTCAAATTATGATGAACAACATGCTGGGCGAAGAAGATCTCAATCCTGGTGGGTTTAATCAATGGCCGCTAAATCAGCGGATGTCGTCAATGATGGCCCCGACGATGATTTTAAAAGCCGGAAAGCCCCAGCTTGTGTTAGGCTCTGGCGGCTCGAATCGGATTCGCACGGCAATTTTGCAGGTGATTTCTAATATCTTAGACTTTCAAATGCCGCTCAAAGCTGCAGTAGAGGCCCCAAGGATTCACTGGGAAAGTGGTGTGTTTCACTTAGAGCCTGGTTTTGATCAGCAAGTTGAGGGGCTGAGGGCTGAGGATCTGAATTTTGAGAAGCTGACTCTAGAGGCGTTTGACTTGGCACAATTAGGGACTGAGCGGGTGGTGAGGTGGCAGCAGCCCAATATGTTTTTGGCGGTGTGCATACGGTCGGGGTGGATGGCCAAGGCAATTTGCAGGGCGCTGGTGATTCTCGGCGCAGTGGTGCGATCGCCAGCGCGGGTCAAGAAAGCATCTCCCTATCAATCAGGGTAGATACTACGAGCGATCTAGATACTACGAGTGATCTAGATATTACGAACGATCTAGATATTATGAGCGATCTAGATATTATGAGCGATCTAAATGAGTGATCTAAAATCGCTCCAGCATAGGGCGATCACGCTGGGGGTCGTTTCAGAAATTCGAGCATTTTTGAACCTGGCCGTGCCGCTGGCAACCGCGCAGTTGGCTCAGTTTTCCGTGGGCTTTGTGGACACCATTATGATGGGGCACTTGAGCACCGAGACCTTAGCCGCCGGTGGCTTGGCTTCTACCACATTTCAAATGGGGCTGACGGTTGTCAGTGGTTTTGTGATGTCAGTCGGGGTGCTGGCCGCTGAAGCCTACGGCGCAGGTCAAAAAGATCGCATTGAGCAGATGGCGAGACAGGGGCTGTGGTTAGCCTTCTTGCTGTCGCTATTGATGGGGCTGCTGTGTTGGCAGACGACACCAATTTTAAGCGGGTTGCAACAGCCAGATGTGGTGGTAGCGCTAGCGCAGCAATATTTCCGATGGATTGCGGCGGGCATTTTTCCGGCCCTTGGCTTTGCCATGCTCAGGGGCTATTTGTCAGCTTTTTCGATTGCCAATGTGGTGACGGTGATTGTGGTGATTGGGACGCTGTGTAATGTCTCGCTCAACTACCTGCTGGGCTTTGGCAAACTGGGGTTTCCGCGTCTAGAGCTAGTTGGTTTGGGCTTGGGCAGTAGCTTGAGTTTGTGGCTGATGTTCGCTTTATTTTTGGCGTATATCCTGCGCCATCCGCAGCTCAGCCGCTATCGCTTTTGGCGGCGTTTTTACCAGCTAGACAGGGTTGTTTTGCTCCGATTGCTGGCGATTGGGCTGCCCATTACGGTAACGATGGCCTTAGAAATTGGCATGTTTTTGGCGGTGGCCTACATGGCTGGTAGCCTAGGCACTGAGGTTTTGGCGGCTCATCAGATTGCCTTTCAAACGATGGCGCTGATTTTTATGGTGCCTTTGGGGATGTCGTTTGCAGTCACTGCTCGGGTGGGCTTATGGCTGGGCCAGGGGGATTTGACGGGCGCGCGACGAGCAGGATATGTGGCGATCGCAACGGCGATGGCTTTTCTCTTTTTAGGTGCGATCGCCCTTTTCTTTTTTCGCCATGCTGTCATTGGTTTATTTATTGATCTTAAGAACCCGCAAAATGCTGCCGTCGTCATGCTGGCGATGCATCTGCTGCTGGTGTCAATCTTTGCCCAAATGGTAGATGGCATCCAACGGGTGGCTATGAGTGCCCTCTACGGCTTGCAAGATACGCGCGTGCCCATGCTGATGAGCGCCATTGCCTATTGGGGCATTGGGCTGACAAGTGCCTACGTTCTGTGCTTTTGGGCCGAATGGGGAGCAGTGGGCTTGTGGATAGGGCAATACTTCGGCATTGCTGTCGGTGGTAGTATTTTTGTATGGCGCTTTCACCAGATGACAACAGTCAAGGGTTAGGCGGTTTTAATGGACATTTTAATGATTACCTGTTGGCATATCTCCTGTTGGCATATCCAATGATGGAAAGCCTTGTGGCGATGGTCATTTTAAGCCTCATTCTGGCTAGGACTCAGCTAAAGACTCAGCTAAATAGGTGTAGCAATCCATGCCATCTTTGTAATTGGCCATCAGCTTGCGAGCTTCTGCGATGGTAATTTGACCGGATTGCAGGGCCTGTTCCGAGCGGCGGCGAATTTGCTCAATCATGGTCTCTGGGTTGTACTGTACCTGCTTGAGCACTTCATCGGTGGTGTTACCTCGAACAACGTGCTCAATGGTGTAGCCCTGCTGTGATTTTGCCTTGGAAGCAAGGTGTATGTGGACGGTATTGGTGTGGCCAAATAGGTTGTGCAGATTACCTAAGGTTTCTTGATAAGCGCCGACTAAAAACATGCCCAGATAATAGGGTTCGCCACGTTGAAAAGGATGTAGCTCTAAGATGTCTTTTTGCCCTTGGCGCTGATAAAGCGGGCAATTTTACCATCGCTATCACAGGTGAGATCGGCCAGTGTTGCCCTTTGGGTCGGTGCTTCGTTGAGCCGGTGGATCGGCATGATGGGGAAAAGCTGTTCAATTGCCCAGCTATCTAAGGCCGATTGAAAGAGCGACATATTGATGTAATAAATAGAGGCCATGCTCTTTTCGAGATGCTCTAGCTCATCGGGTACGTCGTCTTGATCGCGCAGTAGGGTGACAATTTTTTGGCAGCAGGCCCAGTACAGCCTTTCTACACGGGCACGTTCGACTAAGCGCAGGTAGCCTAGGCTAAATAGGCTGGCAGCTTCTTTTTTAAACTGAACGGCGTCGTTAAAGGCTTCTTGATAGTTTTCAGCCGTCACCGAGCTGTAGACATCCCACAGTTCTCGCACAAGATTATGATCTCCTGTTTGGTAGGGCTCAGGCAGAGCGTAGCTCGCTTCACTGGTGCCGAGGACGTCAAAAATGAGCACGGACTGATGGGATGCGATCGCGCGACCACTTTCACTGACCAACGTCGGCATGGCAAGCTCTCCAGCCAAACAAGCGTCCTTGACATGGGCAACAACATCGTTGGCATAGTTTTGAACGCTGTAGTTTTTCGAGCCTTGAGAGTTGGTTTTAGATCCGTCATAGTCCACCCCGAGGCCACCGCCCACATCTAGGTAGCCCATGGGTGCACCGAGTTTTGCCAGCTCTACATAAATTTGGCAGGCTTCACGCATGGCTTCTTTGATGATGCTTATGGCCGACACTTGGGAGCCGATATGGAAGTGCAATAGCTGTAGAGACGGCAGCATGTCGGCCGCTTTAAGCCGATCGACGACGGTCATGATTTCTGGAATGCTCAGGCCAAATTTCGCGCGATCGCCTGCGCTATCCCCCCAGCGCCCTGAACCTTTGGCCGCGAGTTTGGCCCGCACACCCAAAACAGGCTGAATGCCGAGGCGTTTGCTCGTTGCGATCGCACCTCCACTTCTTCTACCTGCTCCAGCACAATAATGATCTTTTGCCCTAAGCGCTGGCCCAGCATAGCCGTCTCGATATAGGACTTGTCCTTGTAGCCATTGCAAATAATAAGTGCATCGGGCGTATTCAAGCTCGCCATCGCAATCATCAGCTCAGGCTTTGTCCCAGCTTCTAACCCAAACTGATAGGCTTTGCCAAAACGCACCAGATCTTCAACAATGTGGCGTTGCTGATTGCACTTAACGGGAAAGACACCCTGATAAATGCCTTCATAGCTATATCGAGCAATGGCCTTGGCAAAGCAGGCATTTAGACGCTCCAGACGATCTTCCAAAATTTCTGAAAAGCGAATCAAAAGGGGCAGTTGAAAGTCCCGTTGCTTTAGCCCTTCTACCAGTTTTTGTAAGTCTAAAGAACCGCCGCGATCGCCCTGAGGAGAGACCGTAACATTGCCTGCCGCATTGATCGAAAAATAGGGCTCGCCCCATCCTTTAATTCGATAGAGATCCTCGCTATCTTCAATAGTCCAGTGGGGCTGAGTGCTCTCATGAGTTAGCAATGCCTGATCTGCTGAAATTTCTGAGCTATCTGGTCTCGGGCTAGTTGCCAAAAGAGGCGCTAGGTTCTGGCCATCTAGCTGAAGAGAATCGCTCGCTAATTTATTCGCAGATGTATAGGTTGGGCTCACAGAGGGCACTCTCTTGCTAGAAAATGTAAACAATGAATCTTGATGATAAAGGCATCTTAGTAAAGATTGGGCATAGACTCCGTAGGTTGTTGACTTAAGTCGTCTGCTGACGATTGATAGCGGTACCCGGATGCATAACGCCGACGGCGAGGCTACGCCAACGGGTAGCGTTTCTCACTTGGCCTGTTGTTCTGTAAAGGATTTATCGAAATACCTGTAGTCTAGCCAAGTGAGAAACGCTATAGATTGAAGCTTAAGAACCTATTTTGTGTTAGGAACTGCTTCAAAGATGACGAAGATCACGGTGCTACATACCAGAAATCGTATACCTTTTACAAACTTTCAGTCTGACTCTAAACAAGTTTACAGAGAATTTGATAGTTTTGTATAGCTTCCGGTGCTGATAGCCTTTATCTGTAAGTTATAGCCTCATAATTGATAACGCTATCTTATGGAGATAAAACATACTTTGCTAGTGTGATGCTCATCAAGATTGAGAGATTGTTCTAATTCAAGCAAAATCAAGCAAATTTAAGCGCATTGAAGCGCATTGAAGCGCATTGAAGTCTGTTCACCGCGCAGGCTGGCACTAGCAAGAGAATCAACAGTTATGAGATATCCGCCTTCCCCTACGATTAATGTTATATCCGAGTCGGTATTGCCCATTTCGCAGCCCGCTGTACCGCCGCGGCAAGATTTTCGCGTAGCCATCCAACAGACGCTGGGAGCCGATGTTGGTTTGATTTTTGTTTCTTTGTTACTCGGTGTGCTTTTTAGTAGTGCGGTAGGTGCCGTTGAGCCTATCGCCACGCCTAACGGTGACATGTTATTGCCACCGAAATGGCTGATATTTCTGAGCTGTTCGCTGCCTGCGCTGCTTTATCTACTGCTGGATTCGCTGCGTTCAGTGAGCAACCCGGCGGCTATGCCATTCTCTCGTTCTAGCCCTAGAACAAAGTTAATCTACGGTAAGCGCATACACCTGCTGCTATTGGCCTTCTACTTCACCTCTATTTTGGTGGCGCTCTGTTGGTCAGCGGTTTCTATGCTGCTATTTTCTAAGCTGTTTGTCTCAGCTATTTTTGCCTGCGCGCTCTACTCGCTGGGCCGCAGTATTCCGTCTCAGCGATGGAGCTTTATTCTTTCAGGGATTTTGTTCCTAATTGTTTTAGTGGCTACGCAGATTTTCATTGTGACCCGTTTAGAGGCTGAAGCTGAGCGGTCTAACCAAGAGATACTAAATGAGTGGAATACCTCAGGAGAAGCTGAGAAAGATGCTGAAGGGCAGGATGAGCCAGTAAACTGATCTGGTTTGCTCCAGAAAATTGGCTCTAGAAAATTGGCTCCAGAAAATTCGCTCCAGAAAATTGGCTCTAGAAAATTGGCTCTAGAAAATTCGCTCTAGAAAATTAGGATTAGCTCAACTGAACCACCACTTGATTGTCCATCAGTGTTTCTGAGGTCAAGATATCTTCGACGGTTATTCGTAAAAAGCGGTTACTGTCAATACTAAAGCGTACTTGAATGCGATCGCTTCCTGGAAAACCGGGCGGTGTGAGCTTGGCGATAGTTCGTGCCCCGGCTCGATCGTTCAGCGCTTGTACCGGCGGTTGGCTGCCCTCGTTAGCTGTAGCTCGGCTCACAAGCTGACCATTTTCAAAATACACTTCGGTGGTGATGGTGCTCTTTTGACCTAGTTCTCCTAAAATCAGCTCAATACTGGGTTGTTTTTCAGTAGAAGCACCGAGAAATAATTCAATGGGTTTTGACGTGGGATAGGGCTGGCCGGGTGAAATGATGGGATGCCAGCTATGGGATTGGGTGCGACGATCCCAGTAGCGCACCCCGTAGCTATGATACAGAAAGTCTTGAAGCTGGGTGTTTTGTAACTCAAGGGCACCTTGGGCGACGGCTTCGAAGGGGCGATCGCCTCGAATTTTGGCAGGATCAAAGTGGCGAGCAGCCCAAGCTTGAACCGCAGGAATTTGCGCACTACCGCCTACGAGCAGCACGGCGTCAATCATATGGGCGTCAATGTTTTGGCGCTGTGCCTGCTGAAGCACTTGCTCTAGACGGGTATCTAAGACGATCGAAAAAGCCCTGTTCAGTGAGGATGCTCTCAAAGCGATCGCGATCTAGCGTAAGTTCGTAACTGTCTAACGTTTCCTCGTCAAAATAAGCTTCTGTTGCCGATGGGGCGCTAGAGAGCGCAATTTTCAACCTTTCTACCAGGCGTAGGCTCACGGCTGTCACAGGCAGGTTTTGGGATTCAGCAAAGTATTCAGCCAGCCACCGATCAATATCTGCACCACCCAAATTTTCGCCAGCTTTCGCCAGCACCCTAACCGTTTTGAAAGTTGCTTTTGTCTTTGATGGGGCAAAGTTCTGTGAGTTTAAGTTTTGGGGGCTGACGGTTTGGGCATTGGAGCGCGACAACTGAGGCCACTTCAGTAAAAAGCCAGCGGGCTTAGCTGATTTGCCGCCTTGGCCTTTGCGCTGCACTAAAGATAAATCTAGGGTGCCGCCGCCAAAGTCTATTACCAGCAAGGTGCGTTGTTCAGCGCTGAGCTGATAACCCAAGGCTGCTGCAGTGGGTTCATCAATCAGTCGAACTTGGTCAACGTCTAAAGATTTACAAACGTTGCTGAGCCACAAACGATAGGTTTCAAAGCTATCAACCGGTACGGTAAACACTAAGGACTTGAAGTTGGGATCTTGCCTTTTAAGCTGATCAATCACTTGGGCTAAGAACCAACCGCCTACCTGCTCAAAAGAAAGTATCTGCTCGTCTAGCTCAGGGATGAAGCCTTGCATTGGGGTGCCGATGCCGCGCTTAAAGTTGCGGAAAAAGCGCGGATCACTAGGCAGATCTAGGCCGCGATCACGCACAGCCTGTCCGGCAATAATGGCTGCTGTCTCGTCACGGGGCAACTTACCGGTTGCGATCGCGGCATTCGCAACATATAGCAAACTAGGGACCAAAGGCGGATTGCCCTTAATCTGCGCTGACAGACCCGGAAGTGAAAGGGTCTCGGGCCTCTGGGTAGCGGCGTTCCAGCGGGTAATCACTGTGTTGCTAGTACCAAAATCAATGGCGTACATCGGGTTATGAAGTGATGGTTACAGAGGTGATGGGCGTCGATTATCAAGTCAAGGACATGGTTGCAAATCCTACTATGCCACCTATCAAAATACCGATAAAGCAAGTGCCCATCAAAATCGATACCCTGCGCCAGTAGGGCAGTATTTGCATCAGTTTTGCCCCGGCTATGGTCAAGACAATAGCCACTGCTGCTGTCAAGACAATAGCCAACACCGTCAGCAAGGCTAATCCGACAAGGGCCACCATCAAGCGAATATCGTCAAAGCTTTGCCCGCCGCCAATAAAGTTAGTGGCGATCGCCAGCGCTATCACCAAAAACAGTCCGCCCAAATAGACAAATAGTTCAAAGCGATCAGCCATTTGGCCCGAGATCTGGCCCGAGAGTTGGCCCGAGAGTTGGCCCGAGATCTGGCCCGAGATCTGGCCCGATTGCACAGGTCGATTGAGGCCAAAAATTAGCAAAAGCGTCCCGATAACGGCAAGGGCCCAAACCCATGGCGGTGGTGCAGGTACTGACAGCAACAGCCCAGTCAAAACATAAAGGGCAAACAACAGCCCTATAAGCACCCAAGGCATCAGCGGTTTAGCCGAGCGACGGCGTCTAGCAGAACGGGGCGGATGAGGACTAGCTCCTGTCATGGATTCACTTACAAGAAAAAACTAATGAGGCAGAAATGAATAAGCACAGACCCGTAAACTAGCCGCTAAAGCAAATTAAACTCTCGGATAGCAGGTACAAAGTTGTTATTTTCATGGCTAGGGCGGCTGAGCTTCAAGAGGGCAAATCGTTCTAGCTCACTTAAGGCAGCCCATTGTGATAGGGACAAAGGTACCTGATGAGCTTGAAATTTTCCATGACTTGAGATGGAATTTCTGCCAGATTTTGCCAAGGCGGTATGGGGCATATCTCTAGGGCTTTAGCGGGCGCGCCACTGCGCTCAGTAATGAGCTGTTGCAGTCGCAGCCGGTAGTGCTCTATTGCCTCAGGCGTATCGCAAGGCCATTCGACCAAAGCCTGACGCTCAGCTTGGGTAAAGCGGTTCCAATGCTCCAGCTTAAGTTTTATCCCGCAGGTATCTAAGCGATGGCGAACAACCATAGGGATACAGCGCAACGAACCGACAAAATCCTGCTCGAATTCAAAATATGGTGATGCCATTACGATTTACGTCCTACTTTTCCGCCTAACTTTTCCGCCTACTTTCTCCGCCTAACTTTTCGCCTAAAAGTCAAAGACCTGAAGATATAGGGCCTGAATCACCCAGTTCCATCTGCTACTAGTTCCATCTGCTACTAGTTCCATCTGCTGGTTTCCATTAAAAATTAGCTGTACTCATAAGCTGTACTCATAGCTCTTTTCTCGGCTCACGGCCCTGTTCTTGATACGGCCGAACCTTAGATATCCAGATATTCCAAGATATCCAGAGATAGCAGGTGCCTTGGAATATCCGAAAATGGCCAATTTACAGCCAATGTTCACAGCCAATTTTTATAGCCATTGTTTACAGCCATTGTTTACAGCCATTGTTAAGTGCTCAGTATACCGCGCTGGGATTGAGCAAAGGTCTACATCCCTAAAATTTGGCCTGAATATTAGGCCCAACACACCTTGAAATCCACCTTAAGACTCAACTGCATCGCTTGACTATAGCGATGAGATTAGGGGAAACTAACCAGATAAAAAGAAGTAACGCTCTCACCCATTGCTAAAAACTGTAAAGTTTTGCTGCGATATTACTAGTTTATTTCAGTGACATTTACTACGATTAGGTCACTCGCATTGCTTCTTTAAGCATCTGCTCGGACTACTCGCGGCTTGGGCAAATGCCTCAAGCTCGCCACCGGACGACTTGCTTTAACGCTTACAGCTCAATAGCGGTTAATTCTCAATAGCGGTTAATTTTCAATAGCGGTTAATTTATGGAAACGCTTGAATTTGTCATTTATCCTGACGGTCGGGTAAAGGAAATGGTCACAGGTATTGTTGGGACTTCTTGTGCGGAAGTCACAGCAGCTATAGAGGCGCGGTTAGGGCAAGTCGTAGCTCACGAGAAAACCTCTGAGTACTACACCCAGCCTGTGGTTGCTTCTAGTTCAGTGGCAAGTGCCGCTCAAGTTTCATCTACATCATCTATAGGTGGCTGGTCAGCAGATGCTTGGTCGGCTTGATGAGTATTTTTGTGATCTGTTGATGCTTTCTGTTGATGCTTTACTGAGCTTTACTGATTAGCCTCAGCCGTCATCACTCAGCCGTCATCATCATTACCTTTATTCCAGTTTCTTTCTGTTTTGCCCATTTATTTCGGTTCGAAAAATGTCCCACTTTAGCCAAATAAAAACTAAGCTTCGCGACCTTTCTTCTCTGCAGTTAGCTTTGGATGATGCAGGCATTTCTTGGCAGTTAGGCCCTAAAACAGTTCGAGGTTACCAGGGTAAAACGGCCACTGCTGAGGTCGTCATCGAACAAGATAATGGTTATGATTTGGGCTTTAAGCGCAGCGACGAAACGGGTGATTATGAGCTAGTAGCCGACTTGCAGTATTGGCAACAGCCACTTTCGGTAGATGGCTTTTTGAACCAGGTGACCCAGCGCTATGCTTATCACACTGTTTTGAGTGAATCGAGTCACCAAGGTTTTCAAGTATCTGAGCAGGTGGATAATGCAGATGGCTCGATTCGGCTGGTACTTCAGCGCTGGGGCGCTTAGCGCGACTGCTTGACTAGGCCGTAGCCGTTGATTGGATGGGCCTCGATTGCTGGTCAGTCGGGGCTTTTTGCTGAAGGCTTTTGCGTATAGGAGGGGCAATTAAGTGACTGAAGATAAGCGATCTGGATTAGAGCCAGAACTCGGAGGTGCTTTACGGGATGCTCAACTGCGCACGGGCTTAGAGCCTGAATTGGGTGGTCATCTTCGCCAAAATGGCGTCTATGTCGATGAGCTAGTCTGTATTGGCTGCACCCACTGCGCTCACGTGGCACGCAATACCTTTTATATTGAGCCTGACTATGGACGAGCGCGTGTCATTCGCCAAGATGGAGACTCGGATGCGTTGATTCAAGAGGCCATTGATACTTGCCCGGTAGATTGTATTCATCGGGTGGATTATTCAGAGCTGCGTCAGTTGGAGCGCGATCGCAAACATCAAGTCATTCCAGTCATAGGATTTCCTGCTGATAAATCCGTCGCTGCCGTGCAGCGACGACGCCAAAAAGCCAGGAACCTTAGCCCTAAACCTTAAGTGCTAAATCTTAGGCACTAAACCTTAGGCACTAAAACTTGGAGACGTTAACTTGCCCATCGCTCATCAATACTAAGCGGAGAGTCAGGCCAGTGTCGCCAGCTTCATCGCTATTCTCCAATGCTGTGGCGCCTGTTCTTGTTCTAGATGATGTAGGTGTTGGTGATGTAGGGACTGCTCCAGGCCCAGCGAAGACGGGTGGTTCATCAGAAGATAGAAGGCGATCTCGATACGCTTGCGCTGCTTCATTGATCGCGACAAAACCAATTACCTCGCCCGACTCAGATAGCTGCAGTCGATAAATCAATGAGTCCTGCGCCGTGGGTTGATCGAGTGGCCATCGCGTTTGAAAATAGGCTTGCACTTCAGCTATGATGGCTGCCTCCTGAGAAGAAACGGCTGCAGCGGCTGCGGAAAACCCTTCTTCATTGAGCAACTCAACACTATGCTCATCCGCATTATGCTCATCCGCGTTATTGACAGCCTCACGATGCTCGTCGGCGGATGAAGGAAGCGCTTGGCGCTCTGCACCGGCAGTCGCAATGCGAGAAGCCGTGGGAGCAGCAGGGCCATCGGAAGAAGAATTTTCGGTTGATGATGGCTTTGCTCCCACTGGTGGCTCTGAGCTAGATTCTGCTTGTGTTCTGGCTCGTGGCGATGGTGAGGCGGCCTGTTGTGAAGCGGCCTGTTGTGAAGCGGCTTGTGGTGAAGCGGCCTGTTGTGAGGTAATAGCTTCTGTCGGACTTACTCTCTCTTCATTCTCTTCGCCTTGAGCTTCCTCGCTTTGAGCTGTTTCTATGCGATCAGCCGTGTTGCCGACGGCATCTCGTTTCAGCGTAGGCGTTTGACGAGATATAGAATCGGCTGTGACGTCATTGACCTCTTGGTTAGAGACTTCAGGCCATAGTGTGGTTGTTAGCCCTACGGCGAATACTGCAGCAGCGGCTGAACTGGCCCAAAGTTTGAAGCGGTGGCGGCTAGGGGGAAATGGAATGATGTTGCTGCTAGCAGGAGGACTGACCGGGGGTGCAGCAGAGGTGCTGACAGGCTGCAGCGCGACAGGTAGCGTGTGAGTAGCCTGTTCGTACTGACTGAGTACCGATGTGAGATCGCAAAGCTGCAAATAGCTGAGGGACTGCGCCTCTATATGAACGTTAGGGGGAAGCGAGATGGGCTGTGGTGAGCTGACAGAGGGTGACTTTCCTGCTGTAGAGGTGGCTGCACGGGCTGTAGAGGTGGCTGCACGGGCTGTAGAGGCGGCTGCACGGGAGGTATTGAGGCTAGCAATGAATAGGTTGGCTTGACTCTGCTGCTGAAAGTAGGTGGCCAGTGCCTGCAAGGTAGTGCGATCGCCTTCCGCCAGCAATCGCATGGAGGCTGACTCGTGAGACTGCTCGTCATCATTGATAGTGCTATTGATAGGATTATCAATAGCACTGCCGTCAATAGAACCACTGTCGCTAGCACCATCGTCAATAGCGACTTGGAGCCAAAGCTTAAAGGCTAGCTCTTGGGCCACAGGCTGGGGATACCATTGTGACAACGCCGATAACTGTAACGTTACATCCAAACGACAGCTACCAGCGTTATAGCGTTGTTGAATGGAACGAGCACCCGGCATTGCCATTTTGCAGCGTAAAGAAACACTTACGTTATCTTATTGAATACAGTAACGAGGAATCGAGCTAGTGATGTAGCTGGTTACCGATATAGCAACGCTATCTCAGTGGCTCTTCATCCTCATCTAGCGGCTTTGAAGGGGGAATAATGACCCGATAATCGGCCTCGTACACGCCATCTGGCCCGACTTCGTTTAAGGGGACTTCCCCATCATAGGCGTCATCGCGATAAGCTTCATCCTCGTAAGCTTCATCCTGTTCAGCGTTTCCTGCGTAAGGGCCTTCGTCATACAAACCTTCGTCCCCATATATCCGCTTTTCGTAGGCTGTACTCTTTTCCTCGGCTAGGTTGTCCGGTGGCGGTGGATCATCGTAGTTGTCAAAGTTTTCCCAGCCCTGATCTAGCTCATCGTTATAGCTGCTGTCATAGTCCTCTGGGCCATAATCTGGGCCATAGGCTGGGTCGTCATAGTCTGGGCCATAGTCCTGTCGGCCATAGGCTGCTGTTGAACGTCCCCGTTCAGAGACAGCTCCATCCCACCCGGAGGCAATCTCATCAGCCATTTGATCAGTCATTTGATTTGTCCGCTGACGGCTACTTGCGCCAATACCACCGGCTCGAAAAAGATCAAATAGCCCTCGCTGTTGCCCAGCGGCAGTATCTGAATCATCTAAGTTCCAGCTATTACGATGCTCTGCTGTGCGTAGATCGCCCCAGCCTTCGCCTACGTGTTGATTGTTAGGGGGCTCAAGTTTTTTGCTTTCTGCCAAAAAACGGTCGGTTATTCTTTTTTTTTTTGCTGAGTATCTTGCTCAGTGTTTTGCGGAGTATGGGGCGCTGCTGTCACCGTTGCGCGGGGCTCGGGAGAGGGCTGACTATAGGCAGGGCTATTTTGCACAGATCCCGGAACGGCGGCAAAAGGCTGGCTGTAGCTACTGTTAAGCGTATTGAAAGACGCTGAAGATGGCGACGATGGTGGCGAAATAGCTGGTGACGTATCTTGAATGCGCGCATCTTGAGGGGGGGTAGGCTGACTGGCCGGTTGACTGGCCGGTTGACTGGCCGGTTGACTGGCCGGTTGACTGGCTGATTGACTGGCTGATTGACTGGCTGGCTGGCTGACGAAGGCTGATGAGCTACTCGCACCATAGGATGATTCTGATCGCGTGTAGGACGAATTAGGGCCTTCTGGATAGGGTA
The DNA here is from genome assembly GCA_012033015.1 of Phormidesmis sp. RL_2_1. Taxonomy (GTDB): domain Bacteria; phylum Cyanobacteriota; class Cyanobacteriia; order Phormidesmidales; family Phormidesmidaceae; genus Phormidesmis. The sequence continues at coordinate 4,971 of JAAUPS010000037.1, read as the reverse complement.
CGCGGCGACCCATGGGGCGGTATTTGCTTTCAGGAGGACGCCGCCGCAGGCTCACTAATCCGTATAAGGCCAGGGTGGTCAGTGCCCCTATGCCAACTGCGCCAACGAGCAGAATGCCTAAAGGCACCTCGGGTGCTTGGCCACTCAAAATAACCAGCGCAATTGGCGTGGTGAGGTTTTGCATAGCCACAACGACCAGCGCGGCTACGATCAACAGTAGGATAATCAGTCGGGGCATGATTGAGTTCCTCTTAATTACTTGCCTTCCCAGCGGCGTAATGGTACACAGTCTATCGCAAGCTGATCCAAGGCTCTCGCAATAACAAAATCTACTAAGTCTTCAATTGACTGAGGGCGATGGTACCAGGCTGGAATAGCAGGGACAATGCGAGCGCCTGCTTCGGCAAGGGTGGTTAAGTTACGTAAATGGATCAGGCTCAAGGGGGTTTCTCTAGGCACTAGTATTAGCGATCGCCCTTCTTTGATTTGAACATCGGCAGCTCGCTCTAGTAAATCTGAACTGAGGCCCGCTGCAAGCTTACCAACGGTGCTCATGCTACAGGGTACAATCATCATCCCTAGGGCTCTAAACGAGCCGCTAGCAATGCTTGCACCCACATTTCCGGCGGCATGACAGCGCAGTTCTCCAGCGGTGGCGACCCCTGATTGCTCGCGCCAAAAGTCGGCCTGTTGCTCAGGATTAGTGGGCATGGAGATACCGTCTTCTTTGAGCCACACTTGGTGGGAAGCGCGAGAAGCGACTAAATCGACGGTATAGCCTGCTGTGAGCAGATGTTTGAGCGATCGCACCGCGTAGATTAGTCCCGATGCCCCGCTGACGCCGAGGATAATAGGCTTCACGCTATTCTTCCTCAGAGTTAAAGACCTCGCTGCCGTTGCCTTCATCCTCATCATCTTCGGCCGCTTCACTGCCGCCACCAACGGCAACAAGATCAATCTGCTGCCGGTAGTAGTCCACGCTTTTGACTTCAACCTCGACGCGATCGCCCAGTCGATACTGCTGCCGGTTCTTGCGGCCTACCAGCTTTTGTTGGCGTGAGCGGTACTCATACCAATCATCTTTGAGCGAACTGACATGTACCAACCCTTCTACCAGCAGCTCCTCTAACTCAACAAAAAAACCATAGGACTGTACACCTGTAATCAGCCCATGAAAAACTTCACCGGTGTGGGCCTGCATAAAGGCCGCCTTTTTTAGCCCTTCCAAATCCGACTCAGCATCTTGAGCAATCCGCTCGCGTTCAGTCAGTTTGATCGGTGCACGCGCGAGCTGCTCTTCTAGGCTTTGCTGCACGCTAGGCGGCAGTACAGCCCAGTTAATTTGACCATGGCAGGAGCTATGGCGCAGGTTGACCCGATCTTTTGAACGGGTAGAGCGGCGATCGCGGCCATGCTCAAACACCGCATGGAGCAGCCTATGTACCAACAAATCAGGATAGCGGCGCACGGGTGAAGAAAAATGAGTGTAGGCTTCATCCAACGCTAAGCCAAAGTGAGGCCCTGGGTGAGCACTATAGATGGCTGGTTTAAACGTCGCCAGCAAAAGATAGGTGAGCACTTTTTCAGCACCGGATTTTGCAAACTGCTCCGTAAAGTTCCGGTAATCACTGGCATGAACATCTTCTTCGTCTTCAAGCTGGAGGTTGAGATCCATATTGTTGGCTAACTTCATCAACTCCTGTACATCTGCCAGATCTGGCTTACGGTGAATGCGATAGAGTCCAGGAATGCCCAGTTCTTTAATATGTTTTGCCACCAGTTGATTCGCTAGCAGCATAAACTCAGTGACAATAATGCGCGCTGGCAACTGCGAAGAAACCACCATTGCCCCGAGGGTGCCTTCATCGTCGTACTGAAATTTAGGCGAGAGATATTCAGCAAGTTCTTCGGCCTCAGGCGGAAACACATGATCGGGTAAATTCAGCTCAAAAGAGCCCCTTTCATGGCGGCGCTGCTTCACTTCTTGAGAGAGCTGAAACAAACTATCAATCAGATCAAAAACCGGCTCAAACTCTTCTAAATCATCTGGATTAATCTCAAGCTGTTCTAGCTGATGCTCATTTTCACGGGCCAAAATGCCTTGGGCCTGCTCATAATTCAGCTTGTGTTCTACTTGAATGACACTCGGATGAATCTCATATTCGAGGACTTGACCGTCATCGTCTAGGGTAATCAAAACCGAAATGGTGAGCCGGTCTTTTCCAGGAATTAAAGAGCAAAGCGCATTAGGTAAAGGCGGTGGCAGCATTGGCACCACTTCATCACCTAAGTACACAGCCGTTCCCCGGCGACGGGCTTCACGATCAATGGGCTCATTCGGCTGTACGTAATAGGAGACATCGGCAATATGTACGCCCAATCGACGATAGCCTTCGTCATTGATTTCTAAGCTTAAGGCATCGTCAATCACCTTGCAGCTAGGCCCGTCGATGGTGATGGCGTTTTGGCCTCGCAAGTCGAGACGACCTTTCATATCTGATTTACGTACGCGGTTGGGCAGGCCGCGAGCTGAAATGAAAACCTCTTCTTGAAAGTTTTGAGGCAGATCGTGCTTGCAGTAAACGATGTCAATATCGGCAGCATCTTCAGCATCACTGCCTAGGATACGTGACACTTTTCCTTGAGGTGGATTTTGCGCCAAGGGATAACGGGTGATTTCGACATGAATCAGATGGTCAATAGCCTCTGAAAGATCGGCTTCACTCTCTGTAATATCTAACTCAAATAGCAGTCGGTCATCTAAGGGAACGGCTTTAAATTGTTCGGGGGTATCGCCTGCTTTAACCTTCGAGAGTACCGAGGCATTGGCGCGCTCTAAAATTAGCTTAACTTCGCCCTCAGGGCTGCGGCGGCGGCTGCCGTCTTTGGTGACCTTTACCAGAACACGATCACCATTCCAAGCCGTATTAAGCTGACTTTCGCGCACATAGATGTCATCGGCAGATTCTTCATCTTGAATGGCAAAGCAAAACCCTTTGCTAGAGCATCTCAGCTTGCCTTCTACAACATCTTCTTCTTCGATTTTGCGATATTTTCCACGAGATTTTTCTAAAACATTAATTCGCTCTAAAGCATCTAGGGCAATTTGCAAATCTTTTCCGCAGGAGTCATCCGTACAGTTCAGCTTTTTTTCTAGGGTTTTAACAGTAACCAGTTTGTCATCTGAAAAGTTGGCTAACAGTGACGCGATCGAAAATTCCATGTAGCGATGAATCCTTGATTTGAATCCTTAATTTTGAATTTTGAGGAGGAGAAGTGTAGCAGGCAAAAAAGCGCGGCTAACCTGTGATGTAGGCTCATACTGTCGGCCAATACCGAATGGAGAGCCATCCCATCACCACACTCATACCCTACAACACCTTTACAACTCCCATATGTTTCCGTAATAGGTAGAGTACTGTCAAATATTTTATTCAAATATTTCTAAAACCAGTGTAAAATTCAGCCTTCAAGAGCCAGTCTATAGACAAGGGACAGCTTAACAAACAGCACCGGCTAAGTGTGCTCACCGGTTAAGAGCGCTCATCGGCTAAGTGCGCTCACCGGTGACGACATAGCTCACCCGCTTGCCCACGTTAGTCGCATGGTCGGCAATTCGTTCTAAGGATCGAATAATCAGCACCATCAGAACGATGGGTTCAACTGACTCACCTGTGGTGCATTGGGTGTTGACCAATCGGTTGTATAGCCTTTCGTAGTCGTCATCAACCAAGTCATCTTTGAGCTTGATGTTACGGCCAGCGTCTGGATCGAGTTCGGAGAGCGATCGCAAACACAGCGCTACCATGGAACGAGAGCGATCTAACATGGTGCCAATTTCACCCATGCACTCATGTACAGGATGGGGAAATAGCTTAATTGCTGCACTACCAATGCTTTTGTTGTAGTCACCAATGCGCTCCAAATCGCGCACCATTTGCATAAAGGCACTGACTAGGCGCAGATCCTGAGTCACTGGCGCTTCTAAACTCAAAAGATTGGTACAATCCACCTCTATTTGTCGATAAAGCATATCAATTTGCTTATCTTGAATCGGAATTTTTTTGGCCGCTTCTAAATCGCGATTGCACAGCGCCTCTTTGGCTAGGAGGCAGGAGTTTTCCACCAAAGCGCCCATTTTTAAAACATCTCGCTGCACACGAATGAGCCGACGATTTAAGCTAGAGCGTCCTAAGGCAATACGCTCATCACTGGCTATACCGCCTTGGCTAAAGCCGTAATTGAAAACGCCTTCATGGGCAGCGGCGCTGCGCTCTAAATCGCTGGATGAATCGCCTTGGCCAAGAGATGATGCTTCCTCTGCTGACTTGCCAGCGATGTTGCTTGCTTCAGATGTCATGGCATCTCCAGGATGATTAAAAGATGGAATGCTTAATGTCTAGGGTTGCTTGTTTACAAGATTTTGACGTCGATAACATTTACCTTGAAGACGATTAATCTTAAAGACCATTAATCTTAAAAATCATTAATCTGCAGACCATGTTGAGTGCGCGCAGAGAGGGGGAAAGCACTTGCCATCAGAAAGTTCTATCCTTCGATGCTAAAGGTGAATGATTAAAAAACTAATTATTAATTCAATAATATATTTATATTGAATTAATAGCTTGTAGCTTAGATGACTAACATTGAGCTGCTCTCTAGGCAACAGGGCTGAATCTGAGACAGCCTAATACATATCCGAAATACGGCGCTAGACTGCGTAGCCGTCAGAGACTGTGCCGCTGTTAGATTATGTAACAGTTAGTAACTAAAGTGACGACATGATGGCCACTTTAGTAAACATTTGTGTACGCGTACTGCTGCATGAGTGCACAAAATTACGCTGATGCTTAGGCAAACATGCTTTAGGCAAATATCTTTAAATTTATAGCTACAAGGAAGTAATTACCATGGCTTTGTCAGATACTCAGATCTTCGTTGCTCTCGGCCTTGCCTTAGTTCCTGGTTTTT
>JAAUPS010000036.1 GCA_012033015.1 Phormidesmis sp. RL_2_1 | reverse complement strand
AGGTCTCACCGCTGTCTTGGTGAGCATTCCTTAGCGCCGTACGACGACGCAGGGTCTCACCGCTAGCGCCGTACGACGATGGCGATACTAGTGAGTGTACAGGAGCACTCCCAACTCAACATGAATTTGCCCTTAAAATAGAATGTGAGGGCAGTCTCTAAAATAACGCCATCTGAAATAACGCTATCTGAAATAACGCCACTAAAATAACGAAGGATAACCAACCAAAACTAGATACACACCCGAGAGACTAGGTCGGAACGGCCTCTCCGGGGCGTAGCTTAGCCCATTTTCCCATTTCTTCGGTATAGCTATTGCAGCCGACAACATCGTACTCAAAGCCAAATTCGTTCTCTTGAATGATTTGCTCACCATTGAGCGCTACTTTGGGTAGGGTAATATTTGCATTAATGGTGGGATTGTCGGGCTCAAAGCTAGGGTTTTGGGTGAGGTGAGGCTGCTGATGATTGGTCTCAACCGCATGATAGGTCGTGCAGCTATCAACGTAGTGGCAGTTTACGCAAATGCACATGGGCCAAACCTCCAAAGTCGCTACAGGAAAGTCGCTACGGAAACGTCGCTACAAGATAGTCCTGATAGGAAAACTCCTACCGGCAAGTCATTTCCGGCTGGATCGATCAATGCTTTTACTGTAGCGTAAGTTTTTTAATCCATGCTCGCGGTTTGGCGAGTCGTTCGCTGCCTTATGTTTTCGCCGCAGACTTGGCCTTTTCCCATTGATTTACTCCCTGCCGATGTTTATCTGGTGGGGGGCACTGTGCGCGATCGCCTCCTTAACCGCCAAGCCAGCTACCTCGATTTAGACTTTGTCTTGCCTGAAAAAGCAGTAGAAACTGCAGCCAGTATCGCGCGTGCCTGCCATGCCGGATGTGTCGTGCTCGATGCCCAGCGCGCTATTGCCAGAGTCGTTTTTGATCAGGCGACTGCTGATTTTGCTCAGCAGCAGGGAGACAGCCTTGAGGCCGATTTGCAGCGAAGAGACTTTACGATGAATGCGATCGCCTACCACCCTCACCAGCAACGCCTGATAGATCCCCTAGGCGGTCAAACCGACATCGCCGATAAAACCATTCGCATGGTCAGCTACAACAATTTGCGAGCTGATCCGCTGCGGTTGATGCGAGCCTATCGCCAAGCCGCCCAGCTAGGCTTTACCGTCGCCCCTGACACCCAAGCAGCCATTGGTGCACTCGCCCCACAGCTCAGGCAAGTTGCGATTGAGCGCATTCGCCACGAACTCGACAAAATCTTGATGACCCCAGCCGGAGACGGCCAACTTCAGGCAATTTTTCACCATCAGCTTCTACAGTTTTGCCTGCCCCATTTCAACCTTGCCAGCCTTGCCCAAATAGCCGCTATCACTCAAGCCGTACACCACTTTGAGCAAGTCTTGCCCAGCTATGCCATACAGTTGCACCATTGGCCCAGACCTATGCCACCAGGAGCCGACCGGAGCTGGATTAAAACTGTTAAGCTCAGTCAGTTACTAGGGCCTAGTCTAGCGATTGCCCAAGCCCAACTCACAGCGCTCAAGTACAGTCGCTACGAGGCCCAAGCGGTACTCACTCTGTTACGGGTTCAGCCTACTATTGCAGCGCTATGCCAAGGTGCGCTAACCCGAGCCCAGCAATTTTTTCTATTCAAAGCAGCAGGAGAATACTTTCCTGCCGTTTCCTTATTGGCCCTTGCCCAAGGCGCAGAGATGACGGCGCTTCAGTCCATGATTGAGCGATTTTTAGATCCCAATGATGACATTGCCCACGCCCAAGCCTTGATCACTGGTACTGCCTTGATGCAGCAGTTAAATATAGCGCCAGGGCCAGAGATTGGCAGATGGCTGCAGGCCGTGGAGCAAGCTCAAGCAGAGGGAAAATTGCACAGCCCAGAAGATGCGATCGCCTGGGTCAAGCTGCAAAAACGAACTTGACTCATTAATGGATGGCTGTGAATGGCCCAAGCCAGCTCACTGGTCTTGTGTTTAGCGTCTTGTGTTTAGCGTCTTGTGCTTAGCATCTTGGGTTTAGCGCCTTGTATTTAGCGCCTTGTATTTAGCGCTTTAAACAGATGCCGGTTATATCGGGTTATCCAGCAGTTGAGCCAGCAGTGCCGCACTACTACATGGCAGAACGCTGCGGACGGATATCTAACCGATGGGCCAAGCTACCGTTTGTCCAGTCAAGTGGGTGTGATTCGCTCGCCGGAACGACGCTCACAACTGCCTGACGGCTAGCTATTCGCGATGCGGCATCAGGGATAGGCCGACGAGGCTTAGAAACACGAGTATTCGGTGTGACCGACTGCTGCGTAGCCGAACGAGCAGCCGACACGCGAGTAATGGCCACAGCAGGCTGACGAACCGAGTGCTTTGGCATTGCCGTTACAGGTGGCTTGTTGCGCTGGCGGCGTTTTTGGGCAACCGGGCAGGGCCACTACGAACGGGAACAACCTTTGCTGGCGGCTGGGCAGAGACCTTTTTCCTTGGCGGCTGCGAATGCTCTGCTACATCCGTCGATGTTCGGACTTTCCGCACCCTGCCACGGGCGCGTGCCAAGGCCATTCGTGCCATTGCTCGCCGTCGTGACATCACCAAACAACCTGCTGCACAGGTGCCCACCATAACGCCCAAAGACCAAGCCGGAAAATGAGAATCAGAGGCTGTAGGCTCAGCAGCCCCCCCTGCACTTGCCGGTGCACTTGCCGGTGCGTCTGCCTGTGTACCTTCTGCCACAATGCCGTTAGCCTCGATGGCGTCGGAGCTTTGCTCTACCACCAGGAAGCTATCTGTGTTGGCGGCTGGTGTCGTGGCACTAGTCGGTTCTGGCAAATCCATCGTTAGCCTTTTCGGGCTAATTAAGCCCTCTATGGCCATGGCTGCGCCCAGCATAGAAACCAGCCAAAACCCGATAACCAACACCCAAGGTCTGACTAATAAAAGGTTGAACGCTAGTCGAGAGCCGCCTAACTGCCTAGTCGAAAAGTGGTGACTATCCTTCGATTTGACAGTAGACGATGGGGTAGTAGATGCGCTGGTTGACGCTATGGGTTGGGCTAGAGTCTTGCCTTTTGAAGCGTTAAGGCGTTGTGATACTTGGGATGGGCCCTGGTTCGGTTTGTTGCCAAGACTTTTGAGAGGGCTCGCGCTAGAGGACTTAATCGTTCCTAGGGGCAGATTTTTTCTGATTTTTTTAACTGGCAGCCCCTTAAATGACAAACCTTGCGCTAAAAGGCTCTTGAGCTTTAAGTGTGTTTTCATATCCTTTCGGGACGGGTTAAGAAGCTTCATATGGTCTCTAACTCTCTTTGTCTCCAAATCTCTGACGATCTAGTCATAAGTAATAGGGATTCCTATAGAGAGCCCCTTGTCCGAAAAGATACCGGAATTGTAGAGGCATATTAAACGATTGGCTAGTTTTAGACTAGGTTTTCTTTTTAAATTTCTTGAAAATTTGGGATATGGACATCTGATTGTTGAGGTTTTAGCGCAGATCTAGAGAAGGCAAATACCGGCCTGGATCTTCTGCAACCCAGCCAGAAGCTGAGTTGCTGCGCACTTCAAAATACAGAAAGGTGGGTGTCTCGCCGCCAACGCGTCCCATTTTTGTAGAGGCGGTTACAGTTTGCCCTACCGTCACCGAAATATCACTTAAGTTGATATATCTGGTTTGCAAGCCTCGCTCATGATTAATTACGACCATTTGTCCGTAGCCCTCTCTAGAGCCCGCAAAGGCGACAGTGCCGCCCTCTACTGAGAGCACGTCGGTAGGGGTGGTAATGGCAAAGGCAATGCCACTATTGAATACAAGCTCATCGCGGGTAGGGTGAGGCTGCCAGCCGTAGCTGAGGGCAATATCTGCAGATGATGCTAACGGATAACCTGCCAGTTGATCGGTGCTTGCTCGACTGGTTACAGGGGTGAGTCCACCTGGGACAAAGATACGATTGGGCACATCGGTAACGCAGCCATTAATCTCAAAGAGCAGATCAGCGCGGGTACCATAACGTTCTGCCAAAGACTGCCAGCTTTCGCCCGTTGCTACCGCTACTGCCATGCCATTAAAAGGGGGGATGAGTAGTTCTGTTCCAGGTGATAGCTGCTCGCTTAGGCCCGGATTGAATCGATTCAAGGTGATGGGGCTCAATCGGTAGGCTGTGGCAACGCTAGTGAGGGTTTCGCCTGCTACCACGCGGTGATTTTGCATCTGTGTTAGGGCGGCAGGGCAGCTCGTGTTGGCCGCTACGGGCGCGCTGCTTAATACTGTCGCTATGAGCGGGCTGATGGCTGTAATGCAGAGTTGAGCTGACCACCGTCCCATTTGTCGGATGTGAAATAGCCAGTAGGGATGATTAGAGAAATTGCCCATTGCAGAAATTTTAATGATGATAGGAACTGACGTAAAAAGACTGAAGTGCGGAATTAATCTCTAACCTAAACTGGCTTTCGAGAAAGTGCTGGTATTATCCGGACACTTTGAATTCGTTGAGAATCTGTCGAGGGTCGCTATATTAGTGGTAGCTCAGAGCCGTGCCAATCTCAAGAATTCAAGCCTTGAGTTTGAATCTTTAGGTTCAAACTCAGGGCTTAATTTAGATGGTTTTGCCTAGTCTGCTTTGTTTAGTCTGCTTTGCAAAGCTTCGTACAGTCCTTACACTACAAATGGTGCCTCCGGTAAAGTCCTCATTAAAGTCAATGCCGGACTGTCTGGCCGGACTGTTTGGCCGGACTGTTTGGCTGGACTGTTTGGCTGGACGGGTGATACTACATTGGCAGTGTTCAAGTCTTAACGTTTGCGCCTACGACCATTTCACATGAAGGAAGATCAAAATATGGGGGTTTCTCCTAAGCACCTGGGACTAGGTGGGATTTTACTGCTTCTCGGTGCAGGCGCAGGCTGGGCTGGACATACCTATATAGAAGACCGTTACAAGGCTGAAACAGCAGGGTTGGCTGAGCGCATTTTGCCAACGGCTTTGCCTACGTCCCAAGAGGCGATCGCACAAGCTCCGCCTGCACAAAGTTTACCGGTTGATGCCAACTTTATTGCCAATGCGGTTAACCGAGTGGGGCCAAGCGTAGTGCGTATTGATGCTTCGCGCCCAGTCAGCAGTTTGAACGATCCGTTTGAGCGTCGTTTATTCAGACGCTTTTTTGGAGAGGAGTCACCTCAGCAGTTGCCACAACAACCTCAGCTTCCTGAGCGGCTTGAGCAGGGTACCGGATCAGGCTTCATTTTAACTGCCGACGGTAAGCTGCTCACCAATGCCCACGTCATTGAAGGGGCAGAGCAGGTCAGTGTTACGCTCAAAGATGGGCGCACCTTTATCGGTGAGGTGATGGGCGCAGACCCGGTGACGGATGTCGCGGTCATCAAAATTGAGGCTACCGATTTGCCTGTAGCACCTTTGGGTACTACGGCCAATTTATCGCCAGGGCAGTGGGCGATCGCCATTGGTAATCCTTTGGGCCTAGACAATACCGTTACTGCGGGTATTATTAGCGCCCTAGATCGCACCAGCACCCAAGTGGGAATTGCTGACAAACGGGTTCAGTTCATTCAAACTGACGCTGCCATTAATCCTGGTAATTCAGGCGGCCCGTTGCTCAATGCGAGTGGTGAAGTGATTGGCATGAACACAGCCATTCGGGCCAATGCCCAAGGGCTAGGATTTGCGATTCCGATTGAAACAGCTAAACGCATTTCAGATCAGCTCTTTGAAACGGGTGAGGTGCAGCATCCTTACTTGGGTATTCAGATGGTGAATTTGAGTGAAGAGATGCGCGATCGCATCAATCAAGACCCAGAAATCGGCGTCAAAATCAATCAAGATAGCGGTGTTGTGATTGTCCGCGTGATGCCAGATACCCCTGCTGAGTCAGCCGGATTGCAGCGAGGAGATGTGATTAAGCGCATCAATGACACAGTCATTGTAGATGTGACAGATGTGCAATCCCAAGTGGAAAAAACGGTTTGAAAGAAGCGCTAGAAGTTGAAGTGGTGCGTCAGGGAAAACCTCAAACAATTAAGGTTACGCCTACGGCCTTACCACCTGAACTGCAGTAAACGCCATCTCAAAGCAGCTCTATGACGTTTGCCACATAGCTCTATCCCTTATCAATCTGCCCCTTATCAATGGGTGAAACCTTATGATGCAGTTGCAACCTTTGATGCGTACATCGCTATGTGATCAATAATTGTTCAATGCATCTGGCAATTGCTATAAATCTATTTCAATGGCCAGATTCAAGCGGCCAGATTCAAGCGGCCAAGCGGCCAAAGTCAAGCCGAGCGGGCTATGCGTTTTCGTCTTCGAGGGCATCAGAATCTAACCCTAAAGAGCCCGATAGGCTGGTTTCTAGCTCCATTCGCTGCTCCATTTGACGAAGAAAATAGCCCGTCATCATCGCAGAAGCTAACAGCCCTGCTAAATTTTCACGATCGGTATTAATTTGAACGTTGAAGCCTTCTGCAGGCAGAACGCCTACTAGCCCTTGAACGTTGTGCGAAATGATTTGCTTAATCTCACCACTGACGGATTGAGCAACCCGACTCAGAACTTCAGGGGGCTGATGTTGCAGGTAATTCAAAAGCTCGTTTGACTTACTGTCCTCTGGATTCAGGCTAATGAAGTCTGCACTTTCAGGATTGAAAACCATAGAGATATTGCATAACTAACGTTAGCTTAACCGCTGAGAACTTAGATGAAAATGGGTAAATCTCCATAGCTTTAGGAGAGTACCCAACTCTAAGAAAATGTTCATTCTTCAGTGGCTGCTAGTGACAGCTTAACGAATAATGGGCTGATCAACATAGCGATTCCATCAGTGATTCCATATCAAAGTGCTAGGTGCTAGGTGAAATATGGGCTGAAATATGGAAGCTTTATGTGCTTAGAGTCCCTTAGATTCTTCGTCATGGCGACTAGGATCCTCATGATTGCTGATCTGGGCGGGGGGCTCGTCCATCCTGTGTGCCTCCCTGTCTGCTGTGATGGGCTGAGGTAGACGCAGATTGCTAATTTGCGGCAGCTTGTCAATTTCAAAATGCTGATAAAACTTTTCGGTAATTTGCAACCAAGATGAGCGCCCATCGGACTGACGACGTTTTTTGACAAAGCCTTGCTCTACCAAATCGGGAACATGCTGGTACACCCCGGAGCCGCGTAGCTCTACCAGGTCACTTTGGGCAATTGGCCCTCGTAGGGCTATGGCCGCTAAGGTTCGTAGTGCACCTAAGCCAATATCTAGCGGCACAATCGAGTCTATCAGGGGTTTATATATTTCTCGTAGCTGGAGGGCATAGCCTTCTTCGGTTTCGGCAATTTCTAGGGCTCCGTCTCGATGGGCGTAGTCCCCCATCAGCTCAATTAAGCCTTCTGCTGCGGTATCGCGATCACACTTGGCAAATTCGGCAATCTGCGCAATTGTCAAAGGCTGTGCTTTTAGGTAGAGAATCGCTTCAATCGTGTTAGCCAACCGGGACATAAAGCTGCTCTTAACTATGTTCGGCGTGTATGCGGACTGCACTCAATCTAAATTACGACCCGTCAGTTCAACAAAAATATCTTCCAAATTAGCGGGTCGCGTCATCATACCTGTTTGTCTGGCTGTTGGTCAAGGTATTGGTTGGCCTCTTCCAAGGTGGGGAAAAACAGGTACTCCCAGCGTTCACCTTTTTGCTTCATCACGATGCCTTCGCCATGCTTTTGCCGTAATTCTTTAAGGGTGCCGCTTTCAATCAGCTTGCCTTGATCCATAATGCCAATGCGATCGCACAAATATTCCACTTCTTCCATGTAGTGCGTCGTCAGCAGCATTGTCATGCCCTGCGCTTTGTTCAGCTCTCGGATAATTTCCCACAGCCGTCTGCGGGTTTGAGGATCGAGGCCAACGGTAGGTTCATCCAAAAATAAAATACTGGGATTGTGCAGTAGGGCGCGGGCAATCTGCAGCCGTCGTTTCATGCCACCTGAGAGAGTCTTGGCCTTGTCATTGGCGCGATCGCTCAGGCCCACATAATCTAGCCAGCGGCAAATATCTGTCCTGCGTTGGGCCGTTGGGATGTGATGCATCCGCCCGTGGAATTCCATGTTTTCCCACACCGTCAGATCCGCATCTACGCTAATTTGCTGAAGCACAACGCCAATTTTACTGCGTACCTGAGCCGATTGGCGGCTGACGTCATAACCGGCAACGACAATGTCACCTTGGGTTTGCTGGGCTAAGGTCGTCAGCATTCGAATAGTGGTTGATTTGCCCGCTCCATTAGGCCCTAATAAGCCAAAAATTTCTCCCGGCTGAATGGCCAGCGACAGGTCATTGACTACACAGGTATTGTTATAGACTTTGTGAACATTTTGCAGAGAGACTGCCGCGACCATCGTTTTGTATCCAAACTGCCTTTATCTAGCCTATAGCAAACAACGTGTCCTATGCGAGTAAGAATCGATAACGATGTCCTTTTTATCCGGAATGAAGACGTTCCCCCCTACCAGAAAAAAGGCTCGATGGTTCGCAATAGCTACTTTTGGGCGCTCAAGTCGATCAGCGATCGCGCCCCCTTTGACAAAGAATGGGAGTTTGAACAGCGGGTTTGGATTGCCCTGACGCGAATGCTCACCGCCTTTGCAGAATCAGGCTATTTAGGGCTCAAAGAAACTCAGCTAGAATTTGAACCTGACGATGAAATTCCTGAGCTTCTCAGACCCATGGCCACTTGGTACGATTGGGCTGATGATTGCGAAGATGCTGAAACTGAAAGCCCATAGCCCTTACTCAAAAGCCAAATACAAACTCAGGAGTAAATATATAGCGTTTCTCACTTTGGCTAGACTCCAGATATTTCGGTGAAACCTTTACAGAACAAAAGGCCAAGTGAGTCGCAGTAGCCGTTGGCGTAGCCTGCCATCGGCGTTATGCATCCGGCTAACGCGATAAAGCGTCAGGTAACAAGGCCAGAGCAGACAAAAGGGCCAGACAAAAGGGCCAGACAAAAAATGACTGACCCCCACGTAAATGAATTCAAATCATCGCATTTGTCAAGCGATGATTCGTTCTTAATAGACTAAATCACAGACCTAAATCACAGACTAATCACAAGACTAAATCACGGGCTACATTAAACCAAGTTGAGCCAAAATGCCCTTGCCGGAAACCAGCTCAGTAATAATAGCCGCGACGAAGCCAATCATAGCCAGCCGACCATTCCAAGTCTCGGCAAACTCAGTAAATCCAATCTTTGAAGGTGTCTCATTCATTTGCTTTTCCTCTGTTATCTTCGGGTGGTTATCTCATAGTCATCAGCAAAACATCAGGTCAAGCAACCTGAGCGCCGCCATCTGACTTGTGTAAATAAATGTTAATCAATCTCAATTGAATTTGCCATATCTTTGGATACATTTTTCTTTGGATACATTTTTTGATCGAGCCCTTGCGAAGAAGCCCGCCGTCAGTCAATCTCTCTGACACATCCATCAAAAATAGGCGCAATGCTCCAGCCAACTTGGAGGACAATTGACACATCAAGCTCAATGTATCGGACGTATCGCACTACTCACCCGTTGCTAGTGCTGTCTCCAACTCGGCCATCTCTCGTTCTTTATCCAACCGTCGCTTGCGAGCATAGAGCTGAATTGTAATCACAAACGACAGGATCAACCCTGCCATTAGCCAAGTTGTCGCATTAGTCGGAAAACTGGCTTGAAATACAACCAGCATCACAATCGTGACTAGCAGTAGGGTAGGCCCTTCGTTCAAGGCTCTGAGCTGTTTGGGACCCCACTGACATTCACCGTTTGCCAACTGCTTGCGCAATTTAGCACAGTACATGTGATAAACCAGCAAAAGTGCCACAAACCCTAATTTGGCGTGCATCCAGCCCTCATGGAGAACACCCGGACGCTGCCACAATAGCCCCCCTGCCATTGCCAGTGTCAGCAGCATTCCTGGGGTTGTAATAATTTTTAGTAGCCGTGTTTCCATAATGGCGTACTGCTTTTTTAAAATGCTGCGAGCTGGTTCAGCTTCTGCTTCTGCCTCTACGTGGTAAATGAAAAGGCGTACCAAATAAAACAACCCTGCAAACCACACCACTACGCCAACAATATGAAACGCCTTGAACCAGTAATAAGCCATTGAGTTAAGCCTGTGAGTTAAGCCTGTGAGTTAAGCCGGATAATCCATGCCAAATTTTCTTTATTTTCCGTTAGCGGCTTATATTTTGATCGCCTATCTCATAGGTTCTTAACGATCAGTTTTTAGCTGCAGTGTCTTTAGTTTTAGTGTCTTTCGCTTTACCGTCTTCGCGGTACGGTGCCAAAATATGACCCATCCCTTGGACGCCTAGTGAATGACTTAGGGCTAATGATTTAGTCAACGCCCCAATCAACGCCCCAATCAATGCCCCAATCAATGCCCCAATCAATGCCCCAATCAACCCCTGTCTCTTGGCAGTCTGTGAATATCTACGAGGATATTCTGTATCACAAAGCCGATGGCATGGCCAAAGTCACCATCAATCGTCCTCACAAGCGCAATGCCTTCCGCCCTCAAACCGTTTTTGAAATGTACGATGCTTTTGCCAACGCCCGCGAAGACACCACGATTGGTGTTGTGTTGCTCACTGGTATGGGGCCTCACACTGATGGCAAGTATGCTTTTTGCTCAGGCGGTGATCAAAGCGTACGAGGAGAAGCGGGCTATGTGGGTGATGACGGTGTTCCTCGGTTAAATGTCTTGGATCTTCAGCGATTGATTCGAACGATGCCGAAGGTTGTGATTGCTTTAGTGGGCGGCTATGCCATTGGTGGCGGCCATGTCTTGCACCTCGTGTGTGATTTGACTATCGCGGCAGACAATGCAATTTTTGGCCAAACTGGCCCTAAGGTAGGGAGCTTTGATGGCGGCTTTGGAGCCAGTTACATGGCGCGTATCGTCGGCCAAAAAAAAGCGAGAGAAATTTGGTATCTCTGCCGTCAGTACGATGCGCAGGCCGCCTTGGAGATGGGCCTAGTGAATACGGTTGTCCCTATTGAGCAGCTAGAGGCAGAAGGTATTCAGTGGGCTCAGGAAATTTTGCAAAAAGTCCTATTGCCATTCGATGCTTGAAGTCGGCGTTTAATGCTGATTGTGATGGCCAAGCAGGGTTGCAAGAACTGGCCGGAAACGCGACGTTGCTTTACTACCTGAGTGAGGAGGGAGCAGAAGGGAAACGGGCTTTTTTAGAAAAACGAGCGCCTAACTTTAGACAGTATCCTTGGCTGCCATGATGCGATCGCATCATGCTGCTAATACTATTCATCCCTAGTCAAGAATCTCTGCCAGAGAAATTTATCAAGTATCTATAGAAGTTCTAACTGTAGAGAAGTTCTAACTGTAGAGAAGTCCTAACTGTAGAAAGTCCAAATGGGATCACGGCATTTTATGTTAGCTAATCCATCACAATCAAGCAGAGACCACCATCGGTTTTGCCGTGGCTACAGCGGCCCCAGCCAGTTGTTTGGCGACCGACCATTCTGCGATCCCCACAACGCCTTCACTGACACTTTCCGTGGCAGTTGAAAAGGGAGAACTTGCTAAACAGCAGGCTTTCCAGTGTGAATCAACGGGTGCGTCGAGCTGACCACACCTACCGCCGCGTCGTCCTTCATGCTGATAAAAGCGACATAGCCCACAGCGAGATATTTCACACTTTGAGACAGCCATAATGAAGTTTCTTAAATTAAGTCTTACATCTTCATAATGGGTTAACTGAAAACTTAGGTTTATGAGGATAAAAAACCCAAATCCATTGATACAACAAGCAACACAGGCAGCCCACATATGGTGATCCGTTTCACCTTTTCTTTAGGTTTTGTTAAAGAAGCGATACACGTTTAGCAGTAGGGCTCTAGCAAATTTAAACGATCCGGGATCAAGTGGGGATCGCAGGTTGGGGATCAAATTTATGATCATTGCATGGGTCTCGTTTAGGCTCGATCTGATCCAGTCCTTTCTATCACTTTAGTTATTTTTCTTCATAAAGATCGCCTGTTATTTTCCTGGCTTTGAAGTCTTTATCGTTTAAGGTGTGACTGAAATAAAGCTTGGATGGCGAACGCTATACGTAACGCTATACGTAACGCTACAAGTGAGGAAATATCGCGCTACCCAACCATAGGGTTAGTAGATATCAGCGCTGATGGTTGTCGCTGCTGACTAGCGTTGTGTTATCAGTGCCACTGCTTAGCGGCACAAACCGCTCAGTGCCACTGCTTAGCGGCACAAACCGCACAGATTGACCAGCGCTCTAGTTCTCCGGGCGGGCAGTGGCAATGGCAACGGGGACACAACACCTGAGCGGTTTGCAAATGTTGCATGGCATAGGCCCATCGCTGGAATGCTGCGATGGGCGTAAGTGGTGCGATCGCATGGTCATCTTCAGCGTCTGCATCAGCCTTGGCTTGAGGCCCGCTCGGTACATTCCCTAGGTAGCTAGGATGGCGAATATCTTGGCTGTTGGGTCTTAAAGGGGATTGCGCTTGGGCCCACTGCGCACTTGAAAATCGGATTCCCTTCAAAGGCTGATGCTGATGGCGATTTAACTTCTCTAACACCCTGAAGCGTTCATAAAACAATGTTTGAGCCCAAGCTGCCGTCGCTGTCGCGACATAGAGCGTGCCCCGCTGAATGCCCACCGGCCGCGTCTTGCGCGCGACCGCAAATCCGACCGCCTTTGGCCAGTGTGTTAAAACTAAGCGAAATTGCTTCTGCGTCTGCCAACTCGCTTGATCTTCTAATCCTTTGAGTAAGCTCTCTAAGCCTTCTAATGCCATAAGCTGCCGTATAAGCCGTATTGTTTGCTCGGTATTTTACCTGCCGTATTTGCCACTCAGTATTTCCCTATAGGTGTTGCCTTCAGAACACAACCGTTAGCTACAAAAACATCCGTTATTACCGTAATCTTCACCATTGATCTTCATCTCTGTTTAATATATTTTGATGAATCACATAGTTTAAGCCGTTATCCTTAACTGG
Organism: Phormidesmis sp. RL_2_1; assembly: GCA_012033015.1. Taxonomy (GTDB): domain Bacteria; phylum Cyanobacteriota; class Cyanobacteriia; order Phormidesmidales; family Phormidesmidaceae; genus Phormidesmis. Next base: position 15,217 of record JAAUPS010000036.1, on the reverse strand, counting down.
ATTAGGAGTCTGTGATGGCAAATCAGCGATCTTCTGATGACTTAGCGCCGCCGCTGCAAGCGGTTCTTAGCACCCTCAATGTCAATTTAGAAGCTGAGTTAAATCGCTACCGTCGCAATCGGGATATCGTAGGAACTAGTGCAAACACCACCAATGACGATCTATTTGCTGATCTCGATGACCCTTCCTTTGATTTGAACGCCATTGAAGCAACTGTTGATGTCCCTGCAGAATCAACCTCGCTTATTCCGCCCCCCGTTCCTCGAAATCGCAAGCTATTTCCTGCGCCCCCGCCAGAAAGTTCACTGGCCATCAAACACAATCGGACAACTCAGAGCGCTCCCGACTCGCCCGGTTTGTTAGTCCAATCTCCAACCCAACCTTCGGCTCAAAACCACACGCTTCCGTCCCATGCAAGTGCTACCAATGAACCCATCATTGCCCATGCAGGCGGTGCCATTGCTCCCACTAGCTACCTCAATTCTTCTGAAGAACTCATCGACAGCCTCTCAGAAATACCACCACTGCCAGAGCCAGTCAACCTCTCTAAATCTGCTAAATCTAAGCGTAAGACGCTTTCTTTAATAGCGGGTGCTGTTCTAGGGTTGCTGGGGTTGATAGCTGGTCTAGGGGCCAGCTACCTCATGTCTAATCCACGCATCGCCCAACAGGTTGCTAACGGTTTCAACCGTGAGAAAGCAACCGTCGAGCCATCGCCGGAAAGCACCTTTGAGCCGCCTGGCCCAGATTTGTCAGCTCAAGAATTTATTGATATCGATATCGATAATCTCAGCTCCCTGGAAATGCCTCAGACCTCGGTAAATTCCCAGCCTACGCCCGGTTCTTCGCCGCTGACGCCACCAGCGACTACATCAGCCCTGCCACCCATTAGCAACGAAGCCAGTCGCCAGCCCCAGCTAGAAACTCAAGCGGCTGTCATTCCCACCGCTGGGATGAGCTACTATGTCACGGTTCCTTTCACGACTGAACAGGGGTTGCTGACGATTCGCCAAACCGTAGAAGAGGCTTTTGTTCGTCAATTTACAGACGGCGTGCGGATTCAGATAGCGGCTTTTGACAATCCTGAGTCAGCCCAACAGTTTGTCGAGGAAGTGAAAGCTCAAGGTATTGCTGCGCAAGTTTACGGCCCAACGACTGAATAGCCCCTGCAAGGATGAATGGCACGATCTAGGGCCCGACGATGGAACCCATCGTGGTAAACAACAGCAGCAGAAAAACCTTGCTATGATTTCATAGCAGGCAGAATTTTTTCAGCTTTATTGACTGTTTTACGGCGTATTAGGGGCGACTTATGGGACTACTCGATCGTTTTTCTCGTCTCGTTAGAGCCAACGTCAATAGCTTTGTCAACGGGGCTGAAGATCCTGAAAAGGCTTTACACCAGGCTGTGACGGATATGCAGAACGATCTGGTATCCATGCGCCAGGCGGTCGCTCAAGCGATCGCAACCCAAAAGCGCACCGAACGTCAATCTCAGCAAGCTAGCAACGCTATCACCGAATGGTACAACCGGGCTCAGTTAGCCCTGCAAAAGGGGGATGAGGCCATGGCCCGAGATGCCCTTGCACGCAGCGTAGGCTACCAGCAAAACGCTCAATCATTAGAGGCCCAGAGCCTTCAGCAACGCGATATTGTTGAAAAACTCAAAGTCAACATGCTGGCTTTACAAAGCAAGCTAGCTGAAGCCCGCATTCAAAAAGACATGTACATTGCCCGAGCCCGAGCCGCTCAATCCAGCGTCCGGCTGCATGAGATGATGAGCACCGCAGACGCTCAGGGGACGATGAACGCCTTCGAAAAAATGGAATCTCGCGTCCTTGATCTAGAAGCGCAAGCAGAAATTGCCAGAGAACTCAGCATCGATCCCCTCGCCCAGCGATTTGCCCAACTCGAGAATCAAAACACCGTAGACACTCAGCTCGCCCGGATGAAAGCCCATATTAACCAGCCTCGGCTTGAAGAGGAATAGGGCACGATCGACGGCCATAGCTAGCTTTTGTAAACTGGCAAGGTAAAGTGAAAGCAGCTCCCCTCACCTTTTTTAGAATCAACCCAAATCTGTCCGTAGTGCGCCCGAATAATTCGCTGACAAAGCGCTAATCCCAATCCATAGCCATCCTCTGTCTGGTCACGCTTAAGGCGAAAATTTTCCTCAAAAATGACCTTTTGATTATTCTGAGGAATGCCTGGCCCGGTATCTCGAACACTCACCTGAACTTTTTCTGTCGTGCGGTGCAGAGCTGTAATACCAATTTTTCCATTGGCGGGTGTGTACTTAATCGCATTATCAATCAAATTGGTTAAAACTCGCTGCACCTGATCCGTATCAGCATATACAAAGGGCAAATCTTGAGGAATGTCTGTTTCAATGCTTTGCTTTTTGTTCGTGAGTTTGGACTGAAACGACTCCATTACCTCCATGCACAGTCTCTGGAGGTCCAACTTGTGTGGTGAAATCTTGAGATTAGCACTAGGGCCCCTAGCGGCCTGCAAAATCTCAGTAATCATGCTATTGATGGTGCGAATTTGTACCTTGGTGCTTTTGAGCAAATGGGCAATCAGTTCAGGGGTAAATTTTTCTGCCCGTTGACTGTTGGGTTCATAGGCCAGCTCTAGCGTTTCTAGCGCAATAGAAGCTGCGGTCAAGGGATTTCTCAAATCATGGGCCATCATCGCAATAATGCGATCTTTAAAGGCTAGCTGCGAAATGAGGGTTTCTTTTTCTTGATCCAACCGAAAAATTTCATCAGAAAGGCGCAAAATTTCCGTAGATTGGGCTACGGCATCCATTGCGATGCTGTTACTAGCAGCGAGTGAGTCGTCCTTTGAGCGTTCAAAAACTTCTATCTCTCGCTGCCAACGTGGCCACCAGTGCATGAGTTGACCCGCAATATCACTGCCTGTTAGCGTTTGATTTTTATCCGCTGATACTTTAATCAGTGCGGGCGTTGCGACTAACTTGAAGTGCTCTGCCAAGTAAGGCTGGTTAGTAACATCAATGATTTCTAAACTAATTTGTGGTTTCCCAGGCAAGTCCTTGAGATGTTGGCGAATTTGCCGAACCTGCTCACTTGAACTGGGCCGTTTGTCGATGAACAATAAAAGCTTAAAGGGCACTTTGACTGCGGGCGAAACGGGTATATTAACCTCCATTCAGCCTCCTATGAAGTTGCTTCAGAACCAAGCTTCCACAATACCCTTTGGTAAATTCTTTGCACAAGTAACGCGATGCTCTGATCTATTTTGGAACATTTTTGTTCCAAAATAATGTCCGATGAGTGTTCCTTTCAGCCACTGACACGAAACAGCGAGAACCGCTATATGTCAGCATTATCTGTAACATGTCAACATTATCTAACGATGGAAGCATGAAGTTATACAATTCCATTAAAATTTTGCCGCTACAATAAAAGCCAACGAGGCGAGGCGAGGTGGGGTGAACGCAGCAGAACAAGCATCAACCATTGAATTTGCCAGTAAAATTGCGGCAACCGTAGGACTCTTTAAATCAGAACTGCCCGACTTGCGAGTTGATCTCAAACCCTGGGCTAACGACCCAGAAACACGAGATCTCATAGATCCTCATTCGGTAGATATTGGCTTTCACTTTCCAGGGGTCAGTCGTTTGTTCCAATGCCGCAGTTTTCTGATTCAAATTCGTTTGCATCGGGATCTTGACACTGATCAGTTTAAGGTGATCGGCTTAGAATTGGCCGGATTTGACCACCAAGGTCAGCAGTGGCGACTTTCGACCATCGATGACTGGCAGTTTGAAGGCAAGATTACACCTGAGCCGTCTTCTGGAGAATCCCTGCGAAACTGTTGCCGTCAGGTCTTTGAGGTGTTTAATCATTAGTGCTTGAATCATGAGTGCTTGAATCATGAGTGCTCGAATCATGAGTGCTCGCATCATGAGTATTCGAATTGTTTGGTTCGATGGTGATAGGCACGCGAAGCTGGGCACCGTTAGCGCCGCCGACCGTGATTGCAAGCGAAATAATATTTCCTTCAATCAGTTGTGCTGTGTCAGGCTGAGCGCCTGTTCCTGGATTCACAGGATAGGCAGGAAAGCAGGCTGCACTTAAGCTTAGGCGTAAGGCTTCATCAGCAGATAGGCTAAAGCATGTAGGGTGCAGCGGCAGACGAACGATAGAAGAGTGCTGCGCTGCGCCGCGGGTCTCTGGTGATTGGGTGGGTGGTTGTACGACGCTGGTGCGCAGATAGCCCTGGGTTAGGTTGTAGACTTTGCCATCTTTGACGCGAGAGAGCACAGCGCAAAGGTCGTAGCTTAGGGCGGAGGTTGCGATCGCACATTCTACTTCCACCACCCCTACCACCCGCATTTCCTCTGTCAGTGGTGCGCTGGTATAAGTGAGTACATCGCCCCGCGCATCTACCGCAGTACGCTCAAACACACCTGCCGGTATGGCACTATGTCCGCCCAGCGACGGCGCCGGGTTCCATGGATCATGCACGATCACATCATCATGGCCTGCACCTGTGGGCTCTACCGATAGCTGGCCATTATCTTCACGAATATTGGCTAGTCCATCACTGTGTAAAAAGTAGATTTGCCTGCTCCCATCCTGCGGCCAAGCGGCCAAATATCTCCACTGGTTACGCCCCATCTCAAATAAGCACACCGGTGATTTGGCCTGCCATGTCTTGCCCTTTAAAATGTGATCAAACCAATCAATCTGTAGCTGGTCTATCAGGCTAATCGCCTCAGGGCCAAAATCTGCTGCGCCCACCTTACGGCCCCAAGGAATATGCCCCCACGGGCCGATGCACAGGTGATGCGGCTGCGTACGCGCGGCCATTCTCGATATAGCCGGATATCACCCCTTAAGTAAGGATCAAACCATCCGCCAATATGGAGCATCGGCAAATCTACATCGGCTAATTGAGGGGTTAACTTGTCCCAATAGCTTCCTGCATAAGGATTTTTCAGCCAATCGTGAAAAAAAGAATCAATCCCTGCCATCACATCCGGGCGAGACGGGATAGCGTCGTATAGCGGAAGATGCTTAGCCGCCGCGACTAATGTGTGGTGTTCCCTGACCCGATTGTTTAAGCGAGCCGTTTCAGCCGCAAGCTGGATGGCCCAAGTCAAGCCCAACTGTAGGCACAGCGCTCCATTTTCATAGGCCCAGTCTTCATACAATGGTAGCCTGCCATCGCAGGGGCAATGGTTTTAAGACATGACAGACCACGACGGACCGCCCCTTGGGCCGCATATAGCTGAGTCATCCCCTGATACGAAAACCCATACATGCCTATCTGCCCATTACTGTTCGGCAGATGCACGGCCCACGCCAAGGTATCTTCTCCATCTTCTACCTCATGGGCAAACAGGCAAAAATCACCTGCCGAAGTCCCACGGCCACGGACATCTTGAATGACAACGATATAGCCATGGGCCGCATACCAGCGGGGATGGGCGTAAACAATCGTAGAAGCAATCGCTCTACCATAAGGTTGGCGCATGAGCAACACCGGGAAGGGGCCTTTTCCAACCGGCAGATACACATCTGCATCTAGTCGAACCCCATCGCGTGTCAACATGGAGTAAATTTGGGGAGCCTGCACAGAAAACATCATGATTTAGTTAGATCTAGAGGAGGCGCTAGAGGGGCGATCGCATGGAACCCATTTTAATTATCAGTAACCTGCTACTCGTTGGCCTAACCGGAACCTACGCTTGGCTAACCCATAAAAATGTCAAGCAGCTTCAGCAAGAAAGTCAGTACTATCGCAGCGTCGTCGAAAAACAGCTACGCTTTACATCCCAACCCCACCTCTACTGGGATTTACGACCTACCGCTGCCAATGGCCTGAGCAGCCTTGCCGTCAATGGCACCAGTGATGACAGTGATGGCAACCATGATTTAGCCCTTGAGGTTTTTAACATTAGCAATGTGCCCGCCTACGATGTTCATGTCAGTCTCATCGGTGCTTATACCGAAGAAAGATTAGGCATTGCCACCTTTTTGCGAACACATGTCCAATCGCGCCATCGCAAATATCCCCTGCAACCCGATAAAGTAGGTTACTACGGCGTTCGTAATGCCCTCAGGCTATCGCTATTGCCCACCCAACAAAAAATTATTCTGACGCTTCCTTTTCCCATTCGTCCAATCGATGTATACACCTTGGTGCAATACCGCGAACTGTCCGGTGCAAACTACTATCAAGTATGCTGCTTCAGTGCCATCGATGAATCAGGTGCTTACCGGGCCAACATTTTCGATCCTGCTGAAGTTCAGGCTACGGAGCGGCTACATCTATTTGACCTAGAGGACTTTGTGCTTCCTAACGTCCCAGTCGATGGCAAAGCCGAGCTAGAGGAATCACCCAAAGAAGATTGGCCCTACTATTTAGCCGATTTCATCGATTTATGGAACCATTCCATCTCTAGCCGTCTCATTATAGATGCGCCTGCACCTGCAGCAGCAGAGAGCCCTGTTAAGGCGACCTATGACTTCTAATCCGCCATTTTCATCAGCCTTTACGAAGTCTTTTGGCCGCCAGAGTGGCCAGCCAATCAGCCCGTCTAGCAATAGTCTAGAAGGCATCAATCTCCACGCCGTCAACAGGGCAGTGTCTCCAAGCGTTGTCGATATTTTGATTATTGACGACGATCCAAGCATTTTAACGAGTCTGCATCGGCTGCTTAAAAAGCTAGGCTATCGGGTCGCGACAGCCAGTGATGCTGTTGCTGGTGTGCAGACCGCTTTTCGCCTGGTGCCTTCTGTGATCATCTGCGATTGGCTATTGCCAGGAGATACCAGTGGTCTAGATATTTGTCATCGCATCAAGCAAGACCCTCAGCTTTCAACGACCGCTTTTTTAATGATGACCAGCCATACGGACATCGCCAATCGAGTCGAGGCCCTTGAAGCTGGCGCAGATGATTTGCTGATCAAACCGGTTGATACCGCTGCTTTGATTGCCCGAGTCAAATCTGGAATGCGCCTCCACCAGCTTACGCAAGCTCTCAGAGCCCAGACCCATCGGCTGCAGGCTGAGCTGGCAGAAGCTGCAACCTACGTGAGCTCCTTGCTGCCGACGGATACCCCCAAAGAAGCGATCAAAGAGGGCGCTGCAGACGTCTCTATTAGCTCTTGCTTTATTTCTTCCCAAGAACTCGGCGGCGACTGTTTTGATCATTACTGGCTGGATCCGGACTATCTTGTGATGTATCTGCTCGACGTATCAGGGCATGGATTGGGCGCAGCGCTGCTGTCTACTTCGGTGCTCAATGTGTTGCGATCGCAATCTCTCCCCGGCGCTAACTTTTACCGCCCCGAAACCGTTCTTCGAGGGCTAAACGAAGCCTTTCAAATGAACGACCAAAACGACAAATACTTCACCATTTGGTACGGCGTTTACAACCGTGTAACCAGAGAACTGTCTTATGCCAGCGCTGGCCATCCCCCAGCCATTTTAGTTTCGCCTACCGCCAATATCAAACGGCTGCGTACCCCTGGTATGCCCATCGGCATGATGCCTGATGCGACCTACCAATGGCAGCGTTGTTCTATTACCCCTAGTAGCCGCCTTTACATCTTCAGTGACGGCATCTATGAAATTCACCCCGCTGGCGATGTGCATAATCCATCAGCACCTTTACTGGGTTTAGATAACTTTGTGCATTTGCTCGCCAGCTTAGAAACCCACCAAAAGCTTGGCTTAGAAACCATCCTTGAGCAGGTCAGAACCTTCAGTAATAACCACTTCGAAGACGATCTATCCCTGCTCGAAATCAATTTTCACCCCTAGATTTTCCACATATAGCGCTTCTCACTTGGCTAGACTTTGGAAAAAGCCCTTGCAAAGGGCAGTGAACGCAGCTAGCACATAGGCTTACTGCCCGGAGCACTCGATTTTAAAGCTTCAGGAGAAATGGCAAAAGCGGCCATAGATCCAGGCAAGGGCTTTAGAATCAGCTTCATACCAAATATCTGCTCGAACTGTATGACTATTGTGCTTCGCACATCTTCTAGGCTGATTTCAGGTAGAAACTGCGCCAGCGAGCCAACGCGCTTTCCTTCAAGGCCGCAGGGCACAATCTGGTCAAATCCTGCCAGGTCTGGGCAAACATTCAGCGCAAAGCCATGCATCGTAATCCAGCGGCTCACCTTAATCCCAATGGCCGCAACCTTACACCCTTCTAGCCATACGCCCGTCATCCCAGCAATGCGATCGCCCACCAATCCATAAACGGCCAACGTTTGAATAATGACTTCCTCCAACTGCCTCAAATACCAGTGCAAATCTGTACGATGACGTTTGAGATCCAAAATGGGATACCCCACCAATTGGCCCGGACAGTGATAAGTTACCTCTCCACCACGCTCTACCCGATAAACTTCGTAATCACATGTCTGATGGACAAACCGCAGAAAACGCGTGTCCGCCCCTTGACCCAGGGTATAAACAGGTGGATGCTGCAACAGCAGTAGCGCATCTTTATGGCCGACTGGTTTCTGGCCAACTGGTTGCCCTGTTTGGTATTTAGTATCCAAAGAGCATTCAATAGCAGCCCCTTCACCCGTAAACCTACTGGCAAATTCACTGGCAAATTCACTGGCAAATCCACTGTCAAATCCACTGGCAGTCGCTAACGCCGCTTTGCGCTCGGCGACAAGCTGTTGTTGCCACTGCCAAGCGGCATCATAGGGCACCTTGCCCAGTAAATAGAGATCTCCTGTCAGCAACGGCCTAGTGGGTGCATCTTGCAAACAAATAGGATAGATCCTACAGCCAATGAATAGTCAGACAAATGATTTTCAACAAGTTCTACCTGCCGAATTTTATGAGCCGAATTTGACAGACTTTGACCTCCCCAATTCTATCGCCCAAGTTACCTTAAAGGTAGGTTAAGAACTGTCAACGGATGCTTAAAATCTTGACAGTTCTAAGCCTGAATAAAATGGCGGTGTTAGTGTTGAGGAGTATACCAATCCAACCACCACACGGGAGGCTGCTTTTATGAAGCTAGTAATCCAGGGTAAAAATATTGAAATTACAGACGCAATTCGCGCCCACGTTCATCAAAAAATTGAAAAAGCAACAGCTCATTTTCAATCGTTAATCAGTAAGGTAGACGTCAATCTGTCTGTTGAAAACAACCCTCGGATTGCCACTAATCAGTCTACAGAAGTCACCCTTTTCCTCAGTAATGCGGTTGTCCGGGCAGAAGAAAGCAGCGAAAACCTGTACGCCAGTATCGACATGGTGACCGATAAAATTACCCGTCAACTTCGCAAATACAAAGAAAAGCGTCGTCATCAGGATCATACTTCTGTTCGACCCACAGACTTAGAGAGCACCCTCAACGCCCCAGAAATTACGCCTGAAGGCCGTGAAGAACCTGATATCAGCGAAGTCCTGAGCCATTCGCCTACTCTCCCAGCCACCGTCGTGCGTACCAAATACTTCGCGATGCCTGCGATGACAGTGCAAGAAGCTCTAGAAAATCTAGAGCTAGTTGGACACGACTTTTACATGTTCCGCAATATTGACAGCGGCGAAATTAACGTGATCTACGAACGTAATCACAATGGCTATGGTTTACTTCAGCCTCGCCAAAACCATGATAAAGCGGCTCACAACGGCTACAAAGAAGCAACTGTTGCCAACGTCACGCCCCTGTCTCAAGCGTCCTAAGGCGTATCACAGCTAGCAGCCTGTCACCTCGTGAAATGCCATGAGGCGGCAGGTTCACAAGGTGACTGAGCCAACACATTGCGCCCGACATACTGTATCCGACCCAGCCACTAGATATCTCAAGTGATTGCAAGCAAGCCATCTAAGCTGCCTTCACGCTCCAGCTCATGGATATCATCACATCCACCAATATGCTGGTCGCCAATAAAAATTTGCGGTAACGAGCGTCTGCCAGCACGCTCAGCCATTTTGCTACGGGCTGCTTCGTCTCCGTCAATGCAATATTCTGTATAGTTAATTCCCTTTTTATCCAGTAGAGACTTCGCTCGAATGCAAAACGGACAGCGACTCCAGGTATAGATTTCGACTTTAGGTTGCATACTTTTTTCCCCGAACGAATAGATATTGGATATTTTATAGAGGTTAAGCGTTTGAAGCCCCGTTTTCACCACCATAAACGTCACCACCATAAAGTTTACAAGGCCAATCGTCACCCTGTGTAGCCACTAACATCGGTTTTTTGTATAGCGCTTCCCGGATGTATGCCGCCATAGCGAGGCTACGCCCTTGCTTTGTCACGCCTCTGTCGTTACGAGCAGCGCGAGTTACTTGACCCGTTGAAACATCGGCCTTTTAGCCACTATGCTGTACCTCAGCACAGTGGCCAAGACTATAGATTGCTCTCAATATCCGAAGAAATTTCCACTGTAAAAGATATCTCGGCAACGGTAACCACGTCTTGATCATATAGCTTGCGGCCTCGCCTCAGCTCCATTTCACCATTAACGGCAACTTCGCCATTGCGAATAATACGTTTCGCATCTCCACCCGATTGGGCTACATCAGTCACCTTCAAGAACTGATCGAGCTTGATGAAATCTGGCATTGCATCTATCAACCGAAATACTCACTATATTTTACTTTTTATCACTATACGAGTATTACTACCGCAGATATATAGCTTCTGTCGAGTGAGTTAGGACAATAGTAATCGCTGCAAGCATTGACTAGCAGCAGCTAACTCGACTAACAGCGGTGAGACCCTGCGTCGTCTACGGCGCTAAGGAATGCTCACCAAGACAAAGTAAGAATGCATCCTTACTTTGCTATACCAATGCCGGTTCCGCAGCTTCCATGGCTGCCACGATGTTCTGAGCTTCAGCGATCGCCTGTTGCTGTTGTTCTTCTGCTGTTTTAAGCTGTCCTACCACCGTTGAGACAGCCTCTAGCTTTGCCAAAAAGCTACTCAATTTTGCCGACAGCCCAGGCAACAAAGATTCATAGAGCGCGATCTGGCCTTGAGCCTCTCCAACAGCCTGTTGCTGCTCACGGCACATGGCTTCCTCCTGGTTAACGACTTGCCTTTGCGCCTCAACAGCTTCTTGCTGTTGTTGCCGAGTTTGCTTGAGTCCATCAATAGCGGCTTGAATCTCAGCACTTTCTGACTCGATCTGCTGAATTTGCTCACCTAGCTTGGCCCGCATCTCGTCAATTTCATCGAGGAAAGGCTCTAGCGCCGTGCTTGATGTCCCAATTCCCTCTGTCACTAGACCTTGTCGGCGTAGCAATACAGCCTGATGCTGCTCCAAAACCTCTTCGCGTTCTAACACGTTACGTCGTTGTCCAACGAGGGTTCTATTTAGCATCACATGGCGGTCTTTCTCTTCTGCAATCTCTGTCTCTATCTGTAGCCGCTCATATTCACTGGCATTTTCGGCCTTAAGCTGAAGCGCCTCGATGTCTTGCTGCTGTAGCCGTAGTTCTTCTTCTTGATCTTCTACAAATCGAGACATTTTATCTAGATCGGTCTTTAACGCCGAAACAAGGGCCTGAAGTTCATCTTCAGACATCGCTTCTAACGCTGCCACGTCTACCTTTTTACTTAGGCGTACCTTATCGCTCGCATCCAGTAACTGATACACTTGCTGATGCAAATTAGATTGATTTTTGAGCTGATCGGTCAGGAGCTGATTTTGTTCTTGCTTAGCACCCAGTAATGCCTGCTGTTGTTGCAAACTAGCTTGTGTTGAGCAAAGGGTTACCTCAGTCTCACTCAGTGAACGTTTGGCCTCTGCCCAAGCTTCCATGTGGTTTGCCAGTTTTGCCTGTCCATCCTCTACTTCAGTCTGCTTTTGTTCCAAGCGCTTTTGCTGCTCACCTAGTTCAGCCTGATAGGTCGCAATCAACTCAAAGGCTTCTTCTAAATCCCCTTCAGCGCCTGCTGCTCTGACCGTTGCCGCGCCCAAGCGAGCCATCGCCGAGCGGATTTGCTCTGCTTGTTCATCACTAAGTGCGCCGATACCTACTTCCGCTTGGCGTTCCTCAAAACGCTGGATTTCTCCATTGAGATGGGCCCAGGCTCCCTCTAATTCACTATTTTTGCGCGTGAGTTCTACTTGCAGCCGCTCAACATCAGCCCTTTGAGATTCAATCTCTTGCCGCTGCGTTTCTATTTCTTGCCGTTGCGTTTCTACCTGGGCCAAATCAGCCTCAGCCTGCTCTATCTCATCTTGGCGAGCCTCAATCTCCATCTCACGACGGTTGAGCGCTTGGCTTTGATAGGTCAAAGACTCCTTCCACTGCTCTATTTCTTCGCCTTGAGCTTTAAACTTTTTACTCAAGCTAGAGAAATTTTGCAGAATGTTTACCAGGGTTCGCCCTGCGACTTGGTGGCGCTGTACCTGACGACTATTGTTAAGCTCCAGCATGACCAGTGTATCTGCACCATAAGGTGCATCATCAGGCGCTGCAATCACCTCCTCGCCAGGGATTGCGCTCCAATCATGTTCCGAACGTTGGCAAGCAAGTAGCTTGAACTCTGCTTTGCCATTACCTATAAATCCACTTTTTCGTTGCGTTTCAGCTAGATAAAGCACGCTGGCATTCCCTCTATTTGTGCAGGCTCAATGGGGCTCTCAGTATGTTTATAACTCATGCTTGCAACCTACAAACAAATCTAGCTTTGTGGCTACCTTCATGGCTGTCTTGGCTAACGCCAAGCCTATAGATCGAGTTGATATATAAGTTCCCGTCTTATGGAGGCGGACTAACACTTGAGGTGTAAATCTCAGCTAATATTTTTCGTGGCTAGCCTCGTTTCAAAGCCAATGATTTATCGGCATAAATTTCTGCCCTTTACCAAAGGTGTCTCAAGATAGGCAGCCCATATAATCTGCAAAAACATCCTCTGAAAAAACATCCTCTGAAAAAAACAAAGCCTTTGATGATGACTTATCAAGTATTCTTTAACGCAGGAAACAGGTTAGGGTACTTTAATAACACCATAACGATTCGCGATGTAGCAGCAATGATCCTCTTTCAGGTGCACTATTCTCTATTTCTCAGGGAATGCTTGAGCCAGTTAACGACCCCGTTAGTCAAATGCCAGTTAATAGCCCAATTAACAGCTAAGTATAAAATTGGCGGTATTAAGTTAGGTCTCAACTTAACGGATTGAGACCCTTCGAATAGCCGCAGGTCTAGACATTATGAGTACAGTTTTGGTCGTTGAGGACAGCGTCGCCGAGCAGGAGATGATGAAAGATCTGCTACAAAACAGTGGATTAAAATCACAATTGCTAATGACGGCGCTGAAGCGCTAGCACTCATTCAGGGCCATCCCCCTGATTTGGTTCTTTTGGATATCGTGATGCCAAAGATGAATGGTTACGAAGTCTGTCGCCGCATAAAGTCTAATCCTAGAACCCAAAACCTCCCTGTGGTGATGTGTTCGGCTAAGGGGGAAGAATTTGATCGCTATTGGGGCATGAAACAAGGCGCAGATGCTTATATTGCCAAGCCTTTTCAGCCAACTGAACTGGTGGGTACGGTCAAACAAACTACTAAACAACGTTTAAAGGGATATTCCCCTTGAGTAAGGAGCACAGTTAAGCAACGCCATGGTAGGAAACCCTGACTTTCAAACCATATCGGGACAGGATCAAGCGCCTGAGCTGCAAGAAATTGAAACGCCAGAAGGTGAGCTTCACCTGCGTTTTTTTATTACGGATGCTCAAGAGTTTGCCCTACCAGCTACGGGAATTCGCCGTATTATTGAATACGCGCCTGATCACATTTCGCCTGTTCCTAATGTATCGCCGCTCCTCTTGGGCACGCTCAATGAGCAGGGCCGGGTTATTTGGGTTGCTGATTTAGGTCAGTTTTTGGGACATGCCAAGCCAATGAATACTGATCGCGCTGAGATTCCAGTGATTGCTGTAGAAGAGCAAGGCACCATGTTAGGCTTAGCCGTTAATAAAATCATTGGTACCGATTGGTTAGACATTGATGCCCTTAAAGCAATCACTAATCCTGCAGATGCTATGGCTCCTTTTCTTAAAGGTGAATGGCCGATAGGCTCTGATCAGTCGCTAAGGTTGCTAGATCACATTGCTATTTTGCGCTCGGCTCGTTGGGTCGTTTAGCGCTTAATCTATACCCATTCCTACTTAACCCAACAGCGTTAACCAATAGAGCAAACATTAGGACTTGAGATCGGCAAGAGGAAAGAAACCATGGCATCGGGCACTGACTACGCACAATCTTATCAGGCGGCAGAAAAAGCCTACATGCAAGGCAGCTATGAGGAAGCTGCCAAGACCATTGATGTGTTGGCTGATGAGTATCCTACTGATCCGAGTGTGTTGCTGCTCAAAGGTCATATTTACTGCTATGGGCTGCATCAATATGATGTGGCTCAGCAGCAGTATAAGTCTGTTTTGCAGCTATCTTCAGATCCAGAGTTTGTGGACTATGCCAATAATGGTTTGGAATATGCTGTGCAAGCTGATAGTTCCGATGACGGCCAAATCAACGACCGAACTATGGATGAGGCCATCTCGCCCATGCCAGACGAATTTGATGATGGGTTGTCGGAGGCCGCAGATAGCTTTGATGCAGTAGATGGTTTTGATGCAGCCGATGACTTTGATGCAATAGATTCATTGGATACAGCTCATCGTATTCAATCCTCTGCTCGGCCAGGTTCTACGGATGTAGAAGCCGATGATGATTTGGACATTTTTAGTGAATTTGCTTCAGAAAGCTCTATCTCAGCAGGTGTTAGCTCTACTGATGCTAAGGTTGAATCGTCAGACAGTCCTTTTGAATTTTCTTCTGATTTAGACGATGTCGAATCAGATGCGGCTGAAGATGACGGGAATCCGTTTAATATTGGTAGCCTTGTCACTGAAGATATGGATGATGATGATCCGTTATCGGCGGCGCTAAGTGACGATCCGTTTAGCCTCACTGTTTCTGGCGATGCTGAAGAGAGTGCGACGACTTTTAGCAACGATGCCGCTGATTTTGATATGGCTGAGTTTGATGAAGCGTTTGGGACGAGTAGCGACACTGTTCGTGATGCTGACGCTTACGATGACGAGGATGAAGCTGAGGAGGACTTCAACGGTTTGTCGTTCGATCCTATTGCTGATGAAGGCACAGAAGATAAACACTCTTTATGCGGGATCCAGATGTTATGGTTCCGCCGTCTGTTGAGACATCTACAGCCAAAAACAACAAC
>JAAUPS010000220.1 GCA_012033015.1 Phormidesmis sp. RL_2_1 | reverse complement strand
GGTCGGGGTGTCTGGCGGGTGTCTGGGCCGGGTGTCTGGCCGGTGTCTGGGCCGGTGTCTGGGCCAGTGTCTGGGCCTGCGCAAACTGCCTGACTTCAGCCCATGGCCTCCGATAGCCCCACTAGTCAGCATCCAGCTCGTTAGCAGCCCACTGGTCGCCAACGCCAAATGCCAATTGTTTCGATTTCCCTGCATGGGCGACCTCTTGTTGTGCCTGACGTTCACAGTTTCGCCTGAAGTTTTGCTGCTGAGTGCGTTTTAGTGCATTCTACCTGAATCGTCAGGGTAGCAGATAGTTGGATAAACCATGAAGTATGACGATGAACGAAGCGCGCCCAAATCTTGACAATCATCGTTCGTCCTCCCGCTATCATTGAAAAATGCGTACTCAACCCTGTGTACGTCCCTAAGATTCGCTTCTCCCTCAAATCTCCATGGCAGATGTATCGATTGCCCAACACTATCATCAGCGCACCAAGTACGATCCAGAAACGATTGCGGCGATGGGTCAAGGACCGGGGCTCGATTGGTCTCAACAACCCTTGCCATACAAAGATTACAAGCTAGGTCACGATGTTTCTCTCAAGCCTTACCTGGAGAGCGAACCGGCCAATGCTGATGATCCATGGCGCTGGTGGCAGCGGCTTTCTAGGCTGCTCATTAATAGCTACGGGCTCACGGCCAAGGTGATGACGTTTTCGGGCGAACCTATGTATCTGCGCTCTGCGCCCTCGGCAGGGGGACTTTACCCGGCTGAGATTTATTTGATATCGCGGGGAACGTCGCTGCTACCCGCTGGGCTTTACAACTATCAGGTGCGGACGCATTCACTGTGGCGCTTTGGGATGATCATCCCTGGCAGGCATTGCAGGCGGCTTGCTTTTGGCATCCGGCTTTAGCCACCACTCAGCTTGCGTTGGTCGTCAGTGCTGTTTTTCAGCGCTCGGCTTGGCGCTATCAAGACCGGGCCTACCGGCGAGTGTTTTTAGATTCAGGGCATCTGCTAGGCAATTTGGAGCTTGCTGGAACCCTCTCTGACTACCGCCCCCATTTGATTGGTGGGTTTGCTGATGCCCTGCTCAATCAGCTTTTATATCTAGATGGTCAAACAGAAAGTGCGATCGCCCTGCTTGCCCTAGCCGATTTGTTTCAAGTCGATCAAAACTTACCTGTTGCCCGTTGTGCCTTACCTAGCCCTGCCCACTACGATATTGCTACCGTTGCTTCCGGAGATCTGCTCGCCTATTTGCATGAAAACACCCTCATCACCGCTGATGCTGGATTTGGTCAACAGCAACAAAAAAATCAAGATGAACCGCTATCGCCCCCTCACACCGCCCCCATCCAGGGAGTAGACGCCTCAGATAAAGCCTCAGATAAAACCTCAGATAAAACCTCAGATAAATCAGACAAAACAGACGCCAACGCTAAGCCTGAGAAATCCTTAGCTGATAAGTACAACTTTCCATTTGGAATTACGGTATCGACCAAAACCCAACCCATTGCCTGGGGCAATCACCTAGAAGCACTCGAAAATACCCTACTGACTCGCCGTTCTACCCGTCGCTACACCACTGCGCCCCTTCATCAAGCTGATCTTTTTGCCCTATTAGATTTTGCTTATCATCCCGAACATTACCGCTGGCAAGGCTTTGATCAGCAGCCCGACTATTTTGATCTCAGCTTGATTGAAACCTTTGTGGCCATCTCTAATGTCGAGACGCTAGAGAGCGGCTGTTACTACTACGCGCCCCAAGCCCAGGAGTTACGCCAGATTCGCTTCAATCAGTTTCACCAAGATTTACATTTTCTGTGCCTAGGCCAAGATTTAGGACGCGATGCCGGTGCTGTCATTTTTCACACGGCCAATTTAGCCGCCGCCGTCAAGCAGTATGGCGATAGAGCCTACCGCTACCTGCATATGGATGCAGGTCACCTAGGGCAACGCCTCAACTTAGCTGCCGTTCGCCGAGACCTCGGTGTCAGCGGGATCGCCGGATTCTTTGACGATCAGGTCAATGAGCTGCTGAGTATTCCGGCCGAAGAAGCGGTTTTGTACATTACCACTATCGGCCAAAAGGCCATTCGCTAGCGGTTTTATCATCTGCTTCAAAGCCCGCCCATCTCTCGCACACTACGGGCCATCGCAGAAATATCTTCATCCCCATAGCCCTTCGCCATTAAGCTGCTTTCCATCTGTTCTACATAGGCGGCAACCGGTAATGGCTGGCCTAGTTCACGGGCGGTTTCAAGTGCGATCGCCAAATCCTTACGATGCAGACGCACCCGAAATCCTAGCGGGTATTCATGGTTAATCATGTTGGCCGAGCGGTGCGAGAGCCCCCAAGAGCCCGCAGCACCGCTGCCCACAGCCTGGACTACCCGCTCCATATCCAGCCCTGCTTTTAGCCCTAAGGTCATCCCTTCTGCCACTGACCAATACGTGCCCGCCACAATAATTTGATTAATTGCTTTAGTGATTTGCCCGGCACCAATGGGGCCGACATGGGTGATGGTGCTGCCCATGGCATTCAGTACCGGCATCGCCCGCTCCACATCTGTTGCGGCACCGCCGACCATAATCGAAAGCGTACCTTGCTGCGCCCCTTCTGAGCCGCCCGATACCGGCGCATCTAGCATGGCGATCGCCTTTTCCTTCAATACCTCAGCAATGTGGCAAGTCACGCCTGGGCTAATAGTGGACATATCAATCACCAAACTGCCAGGGCGAGCACCATGGATAATACCTGAATCACCTAAAACAACAGCTTCTACATCGGCGCTGTCGCTCACACAAGTGATGCTGATATCAGCCTGTTCGGCTGCTTGCTGAGGCGAGAGAACGGCATTTGCTCCTGTTTCTTTAGCAAAAGCCGTTGCTTTAGCAGGGGTGCGGTTATAAACCGTGACAGTATGTCCTGCTTTGATGAGATTGCGCACCATAGGTGCGCCCATGGTACCAAGCCCGATAAATGCAACGTTCATAAGCCAATATTAAGCCAATCAATCTATAGAGAACTCATCACCATGCTATCTGCTGGGCGACCAAGATAGGCCATCCCAAGCAGCCGACTGATCAGCAGTACACATGCATCAGGCGCTACCATCAGGCTTCCAACCTTAGCATCGACCCTTAGCCCTTAGCCCAGCTTCAGTCAGCCGCCGACAGCTCAACCACGTTTTCACGAATAGTGACGTCATAACCCCGCAAAAAATCATTGCCCAGTAGGCCAATATTCACCGATTCACCAATGCTCACTTTGGCTGCTTGCAAGGTAATTCCACCCATTGAAATAGAGCGTATCAGGCCAATGTCAAAAATTACCTCAGCTTCACTAGCGGTAGTCGCCACAATGCTTTCAGTAGAAACCACGCCTAGCTCACTGGCCATGGTACGCGTAATCAAAGTGCGGCTCGCCCCCGTATCCAAAATCATGTCGTAGCTTTTTTCTCCATTAAAAGTGACTCGCACGACCGGGGTGCCGTGAAGCCGACGGACAACCGGTACTACGACCGGACTTGCAACTGTAGCCGCAGGGACGCTTTGGGCTGGCCTAGGCGGTGAACTAGAAGCTGATGAATTCGATGGTGGTGAATGATAGGCAGCCTGCTGCAATGCTGTCATACGAGCGGTTGCCTGCTCGGCATGACGAACATACTCTGTGATTTTCTGCTGGGCTCTGGTGTAGTTCACATCCTCTTGATGCACATCTTGGAGTTGCCGCGCTGCTTGCTGCCAGCGGCTAGCAATCAATCCCCAGTCATCTGGAGAAGCTGCCGATTGGCTCAAGCGGTATGCGCTAGAGGCTAGGTTAATGCCCTCTCTGTAGGCGGCTGTAGACTTCGACAGAGTTGTTGGGGGAGTAATGGTGTCGTTTGGCGGCTGTTTTGGCGGTGAGATGACTGCTGCTGTGTTAGGCATTTGGTTATCTAATAGTTCGCGGCTGCTGTCAGCAGTGATGGCGACCGAACCCGGCTGTGAGCTTTTATTTTCTGAACGGTTATCTTCTAAACCTTTATCGATAGAAATGGGCAATAGATCTGGTGCTACCGTCTTGCTACAGCCATAGCACATTAATCCGGCAATGCCAGGAAGCAGCACAAATCGAGAGAGAGAACAAAACTTGGCCATAAAAACGGTGCGCTATCAGTAGTCGCTTAGGCCAGCGCAGAAGCTGGTGTCGTACCCTTTAAATTTCCCTGACCTGTTTTGTACGTTCCTCGCGCCTTCTACGGATATTATTAATAAAGATTTGTCAAGTTCAGTGTTTTTAGCCCCAGCCTTAGGCAGTTTCTCCCTTATCCCCCTGTTTGCTCATGATGTTTGATCCCGCTGCTCAACCTGCATTGCTCGTTTTAGAGGATGGTTCTATATATAGAGGCTGGTCATTTGGCGCGACCGGCACCACTATGGGTGAAGTGGTCTTCAATACCGGCATGACAGGGTATCAAGAAGTGCTAACAGATCCGAGCTACTGTGGCCAAATGGTGACGTTTACGTATCCAGAGCTAGGTAACACTGGGATAAACCCTGAAGATGAAGAGTCTTGTCGGCCTTATGTGAAAGGTGCGATCGCCAAAAACATTTGCGAGCGTCCTAGCAACTGGCGCTCTACCCAGTCTCTTAGCGACTATCTAAAACAGCACAACATTCCTGGCATATACGGTATCGACACCCGCGCCCTCACCCGCAAGATTCGTAGCGTAGGCGCTATGAATGGCATTCTTTCCAGTGAAGTCCTCGATTCAGAAGAGCTTTTGAGACAATTGCAAACGCTACCATCCATGGAAGGACTCAACCTGGTCAAAGAAGTCAGTACCCGCGAAGTCTATGAATGGAACGAAGCCACTGAGCAAAACTGGGCCTTCAGCGCTGCCTCTAGCCTTGCTGTCAACAATGCTACTGCCGAATCAGCCACTGATTCGGCAGCTCACACCGATCAGGCCCCACTGCAGGCCCCACTAACCGTTGTCGCCATTGACTTTGGCATTAAGCGAAATATTCTCAGACGCTTAGCCAGCTACGGTTGCCGTGTCATTGTCGTGCCTGCTGATACCCCGCCAGAGAAAATCCTCAGCTACCATCCCGACGGCATTTTCCTCTCTAACGGCCCAGGTGATCCCGCCGCAGTGACTGGCGCGCCCCAAACCGCCTTGGCACTTCTTGAAAGTCAGTTACCCACCTTCGGCATTTGCATGGGCCATCAAATTTTAGGACTTTCCCTTGGCGCAGAAACCTTCAAGCTTAAATTTGGCCATCGCGGCCTCAACCAGCCCTGCGGTCTGACCGAGCAAGTCGAAATTACCAGCCAAAATCATGGCTTCGCCCTCAGTTCAAATTCTATCAATAACGATCAAGTCGAAATTACCCATCTCAATCTCAACGACCAAACCGTAGCAGGCATTCGCCACAAGCTGCTACCTGTGTTTTCAGTGCAGTATCACCCTGAAGCCAGCCCTGGCCCACACGATGCGGATTACCTATTCGCTAATTTTGTGCAGACCATGCGCGATCGCCAAGCCACACAAGCCTGACCACACCTGAAATGAGAGCAGACGATAAATCCATAACATTAAGACAGGTCTAAAAACAGAGCAAAATAATTTGTTGGGCTGAGAGAAACAGGTCTTTAATAGGGCATGATATCTATGGCTTAAGTCTGGGCAAGGGGTATCGTCTTTCTTGCGGTTGATAGTATCTTGCCCTATACTTAAGCGTCATATTGTCGTTCAATGCTAGGCATATCAGGAGGATCCCATCGCTGAGTCGCTTACCCTAACAGTCAGTCTCAGAGGCACCCGCGAAGTTAGGGGGAAATGTCAAATTTTTCGCCTCACTGGGCTTCTAGATGCCTTTTCAGAACCCACTTTTCTGAAGGTTTTGAACAAGTATATCGAGGATGGCCCAGCCCATATTATTTTGGATTTGTCAACAATTGATTTTGTAGACAGTTCGGGCCTAGGTGCGCTAGTTCGCTTAGTCAAAAAGGCTAAGGGTGAAAGCGGCAGTGTCCAGGTGGTTAGCAATCCTCGCGTAACCCAAACAGTTAAGCTGGTTCGCTTGGAACAGTTTTTATCTCTCCAGCCCAATGTAGATGCTGCCATCGAAAATCTTAAGAATCTCTGAAGGCTTTGTCATCCGGTTAAAGCCACTTGGTTAAAGCCACTTAAGGTTCTATCAACTTTCTCGCATCAACTTTCTATCCACTGAGGCTTACAAAAGCTAGCCGGATCCAAAAGCTAGCCAAATGTTGATCACATGTTATCAGTAGCCTGTGATTGATAGATTTACTGAAAAGGGTTTTGGCATCTTTTAGCCAAGCCGTTTTCAGTAGGCTATTTCCCTCAGCAGACTGTTTTGAGCGGTATCTTTTTGAGCGGTGTCTTTTTGAGCGGTGTCTTTTTGAGCGGTGTCTTATGGTGGCAGATCAGCCAACTTCTTTTTTAGATGAACACCCAGATTCATTTCAATCTTTTATTGGCAAAACCCTTGCAGAATCTACCCTGAGTGAAGCTGCTCGCTCTAAAGATTCACCGATGCCTATACCGACACTGACACCTCTGTCGGTAAATCAGCTCAATGCGATCGCTCCCATTGCTTTAGCCTACATCGGCGATGCGGTATTTGAGCTCTATGTGCGATCCCGCTTTCTTTTCCCAGCTCAGCGCATCCACAATTATCATCAGCAAGTTGTGGCTCAAGTTAAAGCCGAACAGCAAGCCAACCACCTTGATAGCCTAGTGCCTTATCTCACTGAGGCCGAGAAAAATATTCTGCGCCGTGGTCGTAACGCCACCTCCGGTCGTCAAAGACGAGCAGATGCACAAACCTATCAAAAATCTACTGGATTTGAGGCATTGATTGGCTTTTTATATCTCAGCAATCAACCTCGTCTGTTTGATTTGTTAAATCGTCTCAAGCTCGATTGCCCAAGCCTTGATGGCCCAAGCTCTCAGTAGCCAGCTTAACTGTCAATCTTGACTAAGCATTCAACCCATCATGGCTACGCGCACATTACACTAGCTAGTCTAAGGGGATATATTCAGCTTGCAAAAAATATTTTCCCACCATAATCCAGACATTATCTGAGGAACACCGCGTGAGTGGCCCAAACAATGCACCCCGTAATTCAAAGCGGTCTTCTAAGCCCCCGCGGTGGCAAAAAACAGGCTCAAAATCCTACCGTCAGTTAGGTTCTGCTGCAAGTTCTAGCCCAACCTCCAAGCCCAGCGCGAAATCTGGCCCCAAACCCCGACTAAAACCTCAGTCCTCCTCTGCTGGCGATCGCCCCAAACCGGCGATGGATCCTGCTGGTAGTAGTCCTCAAAAGACCGGTAAATTTGTCCCGCGCGGACAAAAAATAGCGATCGCAGATCGTCCAGTGTCCATAAAAGCCGGGGGCCAAAAGATCGTGAGCCTAAAAGACTTGATAAAGGCAGCTATAAAAATAGCGACAGGGACAAACTTGAGCAACCGCGGCGCGATAATTTTTCAGATAGCCCGACTCAGTTATTGGATGAAGATCTCAGCCCTGATCTTATATATGGACGTCACGCGGTAGAAGCCGCCATCGAAGCCAAGCGTTCTTTAAACCGGCTATGGGTAAATGCCAAACTTCGCTACGATTCACGCTTTCGACCTTTAGTCATAGAAGCTAAAGCCAATGGTGCCGTAATTGACGAAGTCGATGGCCTGCGCCTCAGCCAAATGACTCAAGGGGCAAATCATCAAGGCATTGTCGCCCAAGTTGCTGCCTACGAGTACATCGATTTAGAAGCAATGGTGAGACAGGCAAAAGCTGCCGCCCGTCGTCCGGTTATCGTCGCCGCAGATGGGATTACCGATCCTCACAATTTAGGTGCCATTATCCGGTCAGCCGAAGCCATCGGTGCCCAAGGCATTGTGATCCCACAACGACGCGCTGTAGGGATCACTTCTACCGTTGCAAAAGTTTCTGCAGGTGCTTTAGAAAATATTCCAATTGCTAGAGTTGTCAATTTGGGCCAATCACTAGAATATTTAAAGAGCAGTGGTTTTTGGATTTATGGCTTAGCAGTAGAATCAGCTCAGCCACTTCATACGGCAGACTTCTCAGAGCCTGTTGTAATTGTTGTCGGAGCCGAAGGAGATGGACTTAGTCTATCTGTGCAAAATCTCTGCGATGTTCTTGTATCCATCGAACTCAAAGGCAAAACTCCCAGTTTGAATGCTTCCGTCGCCACCGGCATGGCCCTTTATGAGATCTATCGCCAAACTTGGTTGAACAAACTACCGGCTTTAACGATCAGTTCTAGCTCTAGCCTTGCCGCAGATGGGGAAACCTTTTAAGGCAAAGCCCTGAGCTGGTCAAAGGGCTTGGTTTTAGCTCGGTGCTAAAAGTCGCCGAAACTGACCACTCAAGGGAGCGTGCGGTTTATGTAGAGCAAAGTAAGGATGCATTCTGACTGTATCTTGGTGAGCATTCCTTAGCGCCGTACGACGACGCAGGGTCTCACCGCTGTCTTGGTGAGCTTCCTTAGCGCCGTA
>JAAUPS010000035.1 GCA_012033015.1 Phormidesmis sp. RL_2_1 | reverse complement strand
GTTTCATATATGGCAAAGTAAGGCTGCATTCTTACTTTGCGTAGTCGACTTAGCTGCTGCTAGTCAAGGCTTTCAGCGATTACTATTGTCCTAACTAGCTCGACAGAAGCTACAGAAGCTACAGAAGCTATAGATGGGTAGGCTGGGTAGGCTGGTCTAGATGAGGCTGCTGGGAAAAATGCTGTACGGTCTGCTATCTGATTTTTTCTGAGATGCGTTGGACAGATGTATCAAAACTGCTAACAGCCGGTGCTGGGCTGATGGCTGCAGCCAACAAATATCCACCCACACAAATCAACAGACCATAGATATTCACGCCCAAATCAAGCGCGTATTTACCGCTGCCAATGCTCATCCATGTGGGAAACAGGCTAATGCCTAAGGCGCTTTCTAGCACGCGCATAATGCCAAATGTGAGCCCTGGCCAAAAGGCGAAGTGAAAGCTCAGTTTTCCGGCTTTGCGAATAAAGGCCAACAGAAAAATCGGGGCTAATCCCATCACCATGGTGCCGCTGATGGTGGTGGCCTGAATAATCGCAGGGCCGACTTTATCACCGAGGTAAATGCTAAAAAGCGGCAGGTTGCCCAAAAGGGCGATCGCCACAATCCACCAGCGTCCGAGTAACGCCTGCCGCTCGGTTGGTGAGCCCTGATGGTTGTGCCAATCACGCGCGCCTAGCTTAGCTACACTCGAAAACGTAGAATCTAGCGTGGAGCCTGCACTGGTGAGCATGATGGCATTAAACACAAGTAGCATTGGCAGTCCGAGCAGCGTAGGTACGGCCAATGTCGGCTGACCTTCGATGCCATTGGCCCGAGCGTACAGCCCTACAAAGCTAAAAAGAAAGATAAATCCACCGCTGAGCAGCCCTGCTAGGACAAAGCCCTTGAACATAACCTTGGGAGAAGTGATAAAGGCTCTGTCGGTCATCACCGGATCGTGGAAAGGGTAGCTAAACACTTGAACAAAGGCGAGACCACAAAAGGTAAGCCCTGCTAAGGTGGTTTCCGAATCGACAGCGGGCAGTCCTTGCTGGGCCAATCCTGGCCCAATGGTTGCCAGAATGACCACCAGCAAGATGGCGGCCAATATCATTTGGGCTCCGTCGGTCAGCAGGCTAGATCGCAGGCCCCCAATCAAGGTGTAGTAAACGGTGAAGGCAGTCACCAGCAGAGCTGCAATCCAGTAGCCTGCGCTGCCTTCTGCGCCAAAGTAAAGTGAAAATACTTTGGTATTTGACCATACTTCATTGAGTAGGCGAATGGCGATCGCCAGCAAAAAAGCCGCGCACAGACCTTGCCATATTTACTCACCAAAAATTCGGGAATGGACTGGTGGCCGCCGCGGGTGCGGATGTAATACAGCGCGATCGCAGCGGTGACAAAGCTGAGGTAATAAATGGCGTAGCCAATGCCGCCGGTAATGCCAAAGGCACCTCCTAAGCTAGCCGCATTGTCAATAGATTTGGCAAAAATCCAAGAGATGGCAGCGCTCGACACCAGCAGCCAAAGCCCTGGGGCTTGCCCTCGGTTAGATTGGCCGTCAAAAAATTCTGAAGCCGAAACCTTGACTGGGGTCGTTTGTTGCACTAAGTAGAAAATGAAAGCGCAGTATCCGGCCAAAATCGACCAAACGAGAGTTGTAGATAGGGTCATATACGTAACAGTTGAGACAGAAAAAGTTGAGACAGAAAAAAGTCGAGACAGAAAAAAGTCGAGACAGAAAAAAGTAAAGAACAAAAACGACCGAGCCCCTATCGCTTGTGCCGGATGCATAACGCCGACGGCGAGGCTACGCCAACGGGTACAAGCGCATCGATTAGCCCGTCGTCAGGTAGGGGTTGCAGCCAACATGCTGTACCTCAGCCAAGCGACCAAAGCGATCAAGCTGGCTCCACCGGGCTACGAGCTGACTGGTACCCAGCGATTTGCCTGCCCGCTGGCTTTTTCAGCCGCAGGCAAAATTTCTGCACAGGTCGTCCAAATGCCTGTTTCCAAAGATTCAGCAAATTCTTCAGGCAGTCCTTCGGCTCGCATGGCATCGGTGGTGGCCTGCACGTCGTAATTCAAGGGCACGAGCTGCGGCAGTGGTGTGGCCTGATCCTGTGAAAAGACCAAAAGGCCGTAGGTCACATGGCGCTGGCCGTGATTTGCAGGTCGCCCCAGCACGCCAACATTAAACCAAAAGCCTTGTCTAGAAGCGGGTTGCTGCTGTTGAAGATCAGCCGGTTGCAGGGGCACTTGTCTTATCCAAGGCAGGCCAGAGTGGGTCGCACAAATGCCATCCACGTCATAGCGTTGCAGATAGTCCAAAATTTTGGCATCATCACTTTCGCTTTCCCAAACAAATTCATTGACTTGATCGGGGCTGCCGTGACAGAGCAAAATCTTGCAGTTGCGCCATTCTAAGCGCATGTGCTGGGGGAGCGATCGCATCCACTCGCGGTGCTCAGATGAGGTATGGGCGTAGGTGTAGTCGTAGCTGACTTGGGCAAAGTGGCGATCGCGCTCATCCGAATAACCACAGCCGCACCCTTGGAGGCCATTGCCCACAGCATCGTCATAGTTGCCTTGCAAGCACATGATCTTGGCTTGACGAATCAAATCCAACGTCAGATCAGGGTGCGGACCAAAGCCACCCAAATCTCCTAGACAAAAGCGAGACGAGATCGTCTCTGTGGCCTTTAAAAACGCCTCTACCGCTGCAAAATTGCTGTAGGGGCCACCGCAGAGGGCAATGCGCTCTACGGCATCGGGAATTCGGACGGTGTGAACATTGGGCATAGCATGTATTGAGCCGATTATAGACATCACAGACATCACAGTTGCGCCAGGAACAATTATCCCAGCACGCTAAATTATCAGCGATTAGGTCCGCTATCTTCTAAGGTGTCCCTGAGATTTTCCTGAGAAGTGAGCTAGAGATATAGCAAAGTTAAGGATGCAGTCTTACTTTGAAAACTCTGATCAACACTCGCCCTACGCACTCAGGCTGAGGGGACTTTACTGAAGGCTTGATGCCGAAGGCAGTAAGCTCAATAGCCCAACTGACTCCGGGCGCGATACTAAGCTATTGGCGCACAGAATACCAGAAGCGGCTACTGCCGGAACGCCAATCCCAGGCAGGGTACTATCCCCCACACGATAGAGTCCTTTGATAGGGGTTTTACAGCCGGGGAAGCGGCCTTCTTTAGCTGCAATCGCTGGGCCATAGGTGCCCCGATACCGCCGCAAAAATCGGCTATGGGTCAAAGGTGTGCCAATCATCTCTAGGACAATGCGATCCCTAAGATCGGGGATAATTTTTTCGATGGCGCGAAAAAGCGTCTCTGCTTTCTCACGTTTTTTTGTGCTGGTATTGTTGATCTTTTTGCCACCCTTCAAATGGTTCTAATGTGTAGGCATGAATGGTGTGATAGCCTTGGGGCGCTTGATTGGGATCTAGCGCTGTCGGCACAGAGATCATGCAGGTGTTGCCCATTGTGGTAATCGCCTGCTTGGCATCATGCACAACGACGTGGTGAATTGGGATATTTTCTAACCCTTCGGCGCGAATACCCAAATGTAGATGCATAAAGCTGTCAATCGTGGGCGTCTGTAATGCTTGAGTGCGATCGCTCGCCGGTACATCAGCAGGATCAAGCAGATGGTGATAGGTATCCCAAATGGTGGCATTAGAAATGACAACGGGGGCACTGATGCGATCGCCACTTTTGAGCAGCACCCCTTTGGCCTTGCCTTTCTCGGTCAAAATTTGTCTACATGTGCCCCTAGCTTGAGCACACCACCCCAGCGCCGTAGGCCCCGTATCAAGGCATCGACGATGGCACCGCTGCCGCCAATCGGGTAGTCAATGACTGAGTTGGCCCGTTCGCCAAACATAAACGCCATCTCTGGAGCCACTGTGGCTTCGCATGTCATCCCAGAGAGTAAAAAACACTCCAAATCCAGCAGGCGCTTGAGCCAGGGATCGCTCACATACTGTGCCACCAGATCTCCCATGGAGCGCCCTAAATCCGGTAGGGTCGGGAGTAACTTTGCGATCGCACCTGGATAACGCTGCCACAGCAGGGGCAACAACTGCCAGTCAGCCCGTAGTGCCAGGGTAGGAATGGCCTTTAAAGGCGCATAAATTTCTAACAACCGCGCTTCTAGAGCCGCAAATTGGGCTGCGGCTGTCGGGCTAAACGGGGCCATCGCCTGACGATATTTTTCACTGTCGCCAAACACCGGCAAAGTGCCTTCGGGCAGATGATAATAGCCAAACGGCTCGTACGGCACCGCAGCGATAGTTTCACCCAAAACGCTCAGCACTTGAGTCAGCGGATTTGCCGAAGCCACATCAGCAAGGCCACAGTAAAAAGATGGGCCAGAATCGAACGTAAACGTTTGATCCTGGCCCTGTTGCTCAACTGGCGGGTAAAGCCATGGGCTGCCCCACCTGCTAGCGTATGGCTCTCACAGATCATAACGCGACGACCATAGCGGGCCAAAAGCGCCCCGGCGACAAGGCCACCTAGCCCGCTGCCAACGACAATCACATCTGCAGTCTGCATCCTTTAAATAACGACCCCTGAAATAACCCCTTGCTTCGATAGAGATACTAACGCTGTCGAAGCAAAGATGCTACGCGCATTGAACCTGCATCAGCGTTTTTTCAATCGCGGATAGATGCTGTTGGACGATGGCTTCTTCATCTGGGTCAATGGCGGTGAGGGTCTGTAATCGCCAGTTGTTGGCCGAGCGCAATTCTATGAGCTCTTGTTCAACCTTTTGGCGTTCTCGAGATTTTTCACGTTCGGCCAGTTCTTCGGCTGCCTCAATATCCGCTAACCGCTGATTGAGCAGTACGGCTTCTCGCTGGGCAAAAGCGCGAACGGCCTCTGTCTGGGCTTTGACGCCGCCTGACTTGACTACAGAGTACACTTCCATGAGTCGGTAATAGGCTTGCAAGTAAGGGTCATCCCCTTTACTCAAATGGCTATTGAGGCTGCCATGGGCATTGGCTAAGCGCTTGCGTTGTTGCCACCAATCGAGCAACATAGGAATCGAAGTGCCGTTGATGGTAGATGCTGTATTTAAAGGCATTGATAATCTTCTCAACTGAACTTAAAGGGGGCAGATTGAGACGGTAATCAGAAACTAAGCAAACGTATCGGTTTTTTACCGCTTGACGGTTCTTATTTTAGAACTGGATTGGCGCTTATCACCACGCTTCATCAAAAGAACTTAAAAAGGGCATTTTTTGGGTCATTCTTGTATAGCTATATTTCTATGGCACTATTCCTATGACACTCAAGGCCGCTTTATTTAGCTTCAACGGCGTCATGATCAATGACGAGGCCCTTCGCCAAACCCTAAGCGAACAGATTTTGCTGGCTGAAAATTTGCGGCCTGACAGGGATGATTATGCGGCGGTATGTTTGGGTAGAAGCGATCGCGCCTGTCTGAAAGCGTTACTCGCCCAGCGCGGCCGCAGCGTCACCAGCGAAACCTTAGATAAACTGCTTGAGCAAGAATCTGCGGCCTATCAAACTTGGCTAGAGCGCTTGGATAAGCTGCCCCTTTACCCAGGCTTAGAAGATCTCATTTTTCGCTGCCGCACCTCTCAAGTGAAAATGGCTATTGTCACCGGGGCAGAGCGCCAGCAGGTAATGGAAGTGCTCACAAGAGCTGATTTGACCCAACATTTTGACGTCGTCATTGCCGGTGATGAGATTTCGGCAGAAGGTAGCAAACCGGCCCCCGATGGCTACCTCAGAGCAATTGAACAGCTCAATCAAGTTCACCGTGAATTGGCACTTAAGGCCGACGAGTGCATTGCCATCGAAGACACGTTTGCCGGTATTGAAGCTGCAAAAAATGCCCACATTCCGGTGGTCGGTGTGGCCCATACTTATCCAAACCATATGCTCCAACGGCGCGCCACCTGGGTGGTTGACTACTTAAGAGAGATTAATTTTGACTGGATTGGTGAGAAATTTGGTGGCGATCGCCGCCGGAACGGCCTGAAGAAGTTACCCCATCAGCATCCTGAATAAAATCTGTAGCTCACGATACCAAAATGGAATCAGTGATACGTTAGAAGGGCCTGCAAGAAAAGGAATCGTCACCCCATGCCCTTTACTCACCTCCCCGATGAACTCCCTTTAGAGCCGCTTTATGAAGGCGATCACGGTGCTGCTGTGGCCCAATTACAACTCCAGCTCAATAGCCTCAGTCTGTACCAAGGTGAAATCAATGGTCAGTTTGATCTGACCACCAAGCAGGCGCTGCAAGCGTTTCAAGATCAGCATGAACTCACCGACGAAGCTGGCTTTTTGGGCCTCCAAACGTGGTACGCTCTGACCTTTTGGAGCCAAGAAACAGCCTGGCCGTTGCCAGCGATCAGCTTTTCTGTGCGGCGATCGATCGAAAAGCTGCTTGAAGCCGCCGCTCACCAGCCCGAGCCCTTATTTGCCAACATCCTTCAGCCTCGATTCGAAATTGAGCCGGGACAACTGCTCTTTTGGCCTCCTTTGCCCAGAAAAATGCCCAGAAAAATGCCCAGAAGAATGCCCAGAAAAAGCGCCAGAAAAAGCGCCAGCTAGATTGCATTTTATAGACGACAAGTTGACGACAAGTTGACGACAAGTTGACTACCAGGCGACGACAAGTTGACTGCAAGGTGTAAGGCGCGCTACTCAGGCTGCCCGTCTGCTACCGGCTGTGGATGGCCCATACTCTCTTTAATTTCTGTTTGTAGTCGCTCTAAGGTAGAGTCGGCCTTTGCCTGGGCTAAAATGCTTTGCATCACCGTATTTACCCCCATTGGCCCCCAGGTGCAGCCCTGCTGCAGGTATACTTTGGCGGCTTGGCCCACGGCATAGGTGCCATAGCCCGCTGCGCCTGCTTGGGCAGTCATCGCCCCTGCATAGGCTGTGAGCCCGGAGAAGCTTTCAAAAGCACTCAAAATAGCCGCGCCGCTTTTGCCAAAACCCAGCAGTAAGCTGGTGCCAAATTCGCTGAGCAACAATGTGCCTGAGCTACGAATAATTGACTGCCAAAGATGACTGGCCTCGAAGCGGGTCATGGGAAAGCCGTAGAGCCGAGACAGAGCACGGATCATGACAATATCTGAGCTGACGCCGCCTAGCATGTCGATAATGGCAATGGGGTTGAGGGCCACTGCGATGGCCTTGTACTTGGCATATTTCCAAATCAGCTCGTCCGCATTCGCCTGATTGAGTTCAGAAGTCTCTTTGACTAAGTTTTGTTCTATCATCCCTGCTTGCCTTAGGGCGTTGAGCGCAATTAGCGTAGAGCCTTCTGTTTGAACAATTTTGAGTAAGGCTGCTTTTAAAGGCTCAATTTGGGCAGGCGGGCTCTCCCACGATTCGCTAACGCGGCCATCGGGCCATTCTACCCTGACTTGTAAGGGGGTGGGCTCGGCTGAAATCATCACGATCTCATCGACGAGCCGCGCTCCTTCGGGGAGATTGGCTTTACTTTCAGCCTGTTGCCACAGTGTTTCTAGGTTTTGGGCGACTGAGGCTCGGTCGGTTTCTGGATAAAGGTCTATTTTGTTGAACACTAACAGTAAAGGCTTACGGGTGGCATAAAGCTGTTGGAGGGCAAGATATTCTGTTTGCGTAACATCGCCTGAAACCACAAACAAAATCAGATCGGCCTGCTCGGCAATCTCTTGGGCCATGGCGGCGCGATCGCGCCCCTCAATTTCATCTAAACCTGGCGTATCTATAAGCTCTAGCTTGAGTGAGCCTTTGGGTTGAGCCGATGTTGCTGCTGCTGGCGCTCCATCCGGCGACCAATACACTGAGCGGGGCCACTGGGTCACCCCATTGAGTGGCCCGGTTTCTAGCACTTTTTCGCCGATTAAGGCGTTGATCACCGCCGATTTTCCCCGGCTCACTAGGCCAAAAACAGCCACGCGTAACAGCCCACTATCCAGCTTATTCATCAAGGTTGTGAGCTGATCGATGCCGGTTTTTACCGCCGCTTGACGGGTCAGCTCTGGAGCGTCTAGCCGGGTCATTTTAAGCTGCGGGATGTAGCGATCGATGGCCTGACGAAGACTGGTGCGAGCCTGTTCGACGAGCGGATTAAGTGGGTTTGGCTTAAGCGGGGTCGAATGGGGCGGAGCGGGCTTGGGTGAGTTTAAGGCAGGTGAGTTTGAGTTCTCGGGGGTGTTTGAATGGGGTGAAGCTGTCATTGCGCAAAGCTACACAGCAGCGGGGACAGAAGACGGAGATTGGGGCTGTGACAATCCGGGGATATGCGCCATGGCCTGCTGCACAAATGCCTGCAAGCCAGCGGTTTGTTTGGTGGCTTGGAAAATCGTTTGTAGGCGATCGCCCATTTCTGTAAAGGCAAATGTTTGCTTTTCTGGGGCGAGTAAGCTTTGCGCCTCGAAAAAGTCCATCAGGCTCAAGCCGACCATGCGAGTCAGATAGGCGGCGCTTACAGCCTGTAGGGCACCGCCTGCGACATAGGTTGCCATATGGACTTTGAGCAAACTGCCTAGCGCTTGTGTCGAGAGTTCTACTAGTCCTAGTTTTACCAGGAGTTCAGCGAGGGTACCGGCGGCAGTTTTGGCCTGCTGTAAGGAGAATGTTTGACCGTACACGGCCCCCAAATCGATAATGAGCTGGGCGTTGATAGCCGTAGAGGCTAATAGATCTAGGCTCGGTAGGGGACTGGCAAAGGCGCTCCCGGCTGCGATCCACTGCATTTGCTCGACGATT
Source organism: Phormidesmis sp. RL_2_1 (assembly GCA_012033015.1). Taxonomy (GTDB): domain Bacteria; phylum Cyanobacteriota; class Cyanobacteriia; order Phormidesmidales; family Phormidesmidaceae; genus Phormidesmis. The sequence continues at coordinate 19,946 of JAAUPS010000035.1, read as the reverse complement.
GGCATAGCGCGTGTGCGCCTGTGGTGATTGAGCAGGTGTTGAATCTCACCTGTGAGGGCCTTGGCTTGCCTGAGGGTGGTCTGCCACACGAGCTGCTGAGTGTTGTTTTCGACTAACTCGGTGAGCCTTTGGCTGAGGCTTTCTAGCTGGACGTTGGGCTGTTCAGTAAATTCTTCAACCTCGCCGTTGGCTTGATGGCGACGTACTTTGACTGGGTTGGGCCGAGCTGCGATCGCGCTTACGCCCATGCCCAAGGCTTCCACCCGCGTTTGAATGCGAGCGACTACCGATTGGCGATCGATCGGTGTGAGCTGATCTTGTTTATTAAACACCAGCTCAACCCGATGGCCAGCCTTTAGTAAAGACTGCATTCGCGCTAGCTCAGATTGCATCAGATCAGCCGCTGTGACAAATAGAACTAAGTCTGCGTCCGTCGGTGGCAAGGCCGTTTCGCCATTGACTTCAGTGATGGCCGTGATTTGAGGCTGGCTTTTTTGCCAGGACTCACTGAGCTGAGAGATGAGTGTGGTTTTACCCGTTGCTTGATTGCCGACCACGGCTAGGGTCAGAGTTTGACGATCTAGGTTGGTGAGTGTCTGTGCGATCGCCTTTCTCTGCCGATCTATTTCAGCCCAAATCGGTTGGCTTCGATCGCTTTGGACAGCTTCCGGCAGCTCCTCTATCAGCTTATCTAAGGCACTATTCAGAGCACTGATGACTTTTTCAACTGCTGATTTATCGACCGGGCCAAGCTCAAAAGCAGGCGTTTTGGCCCGTGAGCGCGTGCTATTTTTTGCAGCCACCAAAGCCCAGAGCCCACGGCAACAGTCCCTAAAATGCCTGATCCATCCGCCCAAGGAGAATGAGTCACCACAGTCATCAACCACAGGCTGGCCGACAATCCCAAACCACCGACTAAAATAGGACGCTTCAGTTTCATGCAAAAGTCACCGTGAGCTGCTTTGCTCCTATTGTATAGAGCTAAGCAAAATTGGCAAAGTGGTAAGAACCGAGGCGGTAATCTGCCAATCTGGCCTGCTAGATCTGGCCTGCTAGATCTGACCTGCAGATCTGGCCTGCTAGATCTGACCTGCTCACAGGGCTTAACCATGCTGCCATCCAAACCTTAAACAACAAAGCCAGCACAGCACTTCTCGCCTTGTTTTGACGCTGATGTCTGTAAGCTTTGTAACATCAAGGACTCATTGAGCAAAGACACTGCCTAAGATCAACATTAATATCAAAACGTGCAAGACATGCAGCATCGTGGAATATCCCTATAGGCTAGGTGAACTATTATGCTCATTACGCTCAAAAAGCTGCTCCTTATTGGTTTCATTGGGTGGCTTAGTATGGTCTCTATCCCTGGCAAGACATGGGCCAATGGTCTTGCCAACTCTCCATCTACCGCACTGTATTGGCTGGCCCAATCAGAAACAAAACGTTCAGGTCATGCCTGCAGCACAACCCAAGCTAAATCTTTCTACAGAAGCAGCCGAGCCCCTAGCAGAGCCGTTAACCTCTGGTTCAACCTCTGATTCAACCTTTAATTCAACCTCTGCGCCAACATCTGCTCCCGCTCAGCAGAGATCTCCTGATCAGCAAGCGCCATCGGCAACAGAACGCTCTCCATCCAAACCCTTTAACCCCTACGATATGAAAGCGCTAAAACAATTTGATCAGGGTTCTCATCGTCAACAGTAACCTCGCGCTTACGCCATACACTCCTTGGGTGGGACGCATTGCGGCAAGTCAAAATTTGCCGGAGCTGGTAGCGGTTTCGCTGGTTCTGCACAGGGCGGACAGCCGCGAGTACCCACCTGAAACTGGGTCATCATGTCATGATCCTCATGCACCAAATTGTGGCAGTGCATCATGTATTTCCCTTCATGGGGGCCAAATCGGCCAATCATCTCCACGGTTTCCCAATCATTGACGAAAAAGGTATCTTTCATTCCCCGTTCATAGGCCGCTATGGGCGTTCGACTACGGCCAATCAGGCGAAAATGGCCCAAGTGAACATGGATCGGATGCACCCATCCCCCCGTCGAGATAAAGCGCCATCTCTCCGTTGCGCAGGGCTCTACAAAAGCATCCACCCGATTCGGATCCCAAGCTTTTCCGTTGATGAGCGAAACGCCCCCAAGCCGATCAAATCGAAAGGTTCTAACCGGCCCTTTCACCTCAGATAACAGCGTTTCAATTGGGGTTAAAATGCCTAACTTTTTCGGTAAAGGGGGATTGTCTTGGGCTCCGCCTGCTACCTGAAAACACATCAACTCAGTGGTTCGCAGATTGCCGTCTAAGTTACCAAAGAAAACAGGATTGACCAGCAGGATTTCTTTGCCTGCATAGTCAGCAAAATCAAGCACAAACTCGTATCTTTCGGCAACGCCTATCCGTAAGCTAGGGGTCGAAATCGGTTCGCTCAACAAACCCGAATCACTAGCAATCACCTGCAAATGGATAGGCTCTAGCGAACCATCACCATGCTTCACCCGCGCCGCCAGATTAAGGGTACGCGACACCCCCCCATTGAGTACCCGAAATCGGTACCTACGATTTTTGACCTCCAACCGTGGTGAGGGCACCCCATTGACTAACACCACATCGCCATAAACGCCGCTCCGGCCTCGGTCGTTAAACACCAGTTCCCCATCGGGGGTGATTCTTTTATCTTGAATAATCAAGGGAATATCGTATTCTGCTTGGGGCAGTTGGTCTTTGACTGTTGGATCTACAAAATCTTCATCGTCATAGTCCACGATATACATGCCCGCTAACCCCATATAAACATTGCGTGCCGTGTGTTCAATGACATGATCGTGATACCAGAAGGATGCTGCTTTGTCGTTGGGATAGTAATAATCTTTGTAGTGTTGAGGTGGGATGAGATCTTCAGCGTAGCCGTCATATTGGGGTAACGAGGCGACCCCATGTAAATGAATGGTCGAATGAATATCTTGGCCTTGTTCATCTTTACCGAGCTGATTGATAAAACGCACCACCGAGCCATGGTTCTTGGTCTGACGAATGAGGGGGCCAGGAAGCTGGCCATTATAAGTCCATACTTCTGTTTGCTTTCCGGGGAGAATTTCTACACGGTTTTTCTGCATAGTCATGCTGTACCCGTCGAGCTGAGAGCCTACCGGCTGACTAGGAAGTACCTGCATCGGCCTAAAGGGACGCTCAAAGGGAGGAATGTTGGGGCTAAAGCTAATGGATTGAATTGGGCCGGGGGGGGGCGCCTTGCCCGTGCCTAGAACAGTTTTGAGCTGCTGCTGCCAAGGCAGCGCCGTTGAGCCCCCCTGAGTGCTCCCATGAGAATAGGCTGCCAGCACTCAATAGACCTAGTCTCAGGGCATCGCGTCGTGTAAAGTCCATATATCCCTCCATTTTCTCTCAAATTGAGGTATTCCTAGTCATCATTCTGTTGTAACGGTTTACGGGATCGATAGAATAGAAATGTTGAGAAAATACAACCTTGGGAACATACAACCTTGGGAATATCTTGTGAAGCTTGTCACCATAGCCGCTAAATCCCTGGCCCAGTAGGCATCCTCGCCATCATCTCAAACTATCCGATTCACCAGCCCATTCGCCAGTATGTTGAAACTCAAGTGGCTGTGGCGTAACGATCAATTGTTCAATGGTATGGATGACTGCTCGGATAGTGTGGCCCTCGTTGTTGGCGGCTATAACCGTTTGCCAGTAGCTGTTGTTAGAAGGCTGCAAGGGGTTGCCGAGTTCGGCCAGCAGCCTATGCAGTAAAGGCAGGTCAGTAGTGGTATCAATGACCAGCACGACAGGTCGATTGAGAAATTCTTGGGACAATGTTTCTAGCTCAAGTCGGCAGCCTTGTCGCTCTTGGCCAAACTCTCGTAGATCCATCACTACAGCATCGCTATGGTGAGTCAAGGTACGCATGACACTGTGCCAAGTGTCAGCTAAGCAGAGTGACTGATAGGCAGGGTAGCTGTAATCGGCTAACCGTTGCGATGGTTTGTCCATGCGCTCAGTAGCCGTAACGGCAGATGCTGCAAAGCGATCGCCCAGCCGATTGGTCAAGAAGGCGAGAAAATCCAGCGGGCCAACCTGCTGCAATGCCAGGTCGCTACCCGCAATTAGCTCAATGCTGCCGATTGGGTTCCAAGCTTGCGGAGCTGTTCGAACAAACGCTCGCTGCGGTGGCTATTGCCAAACACCCGCAGCAGCAACAGCCGCCGAGGCGGGCGCGCTGATACTTTAAAAAAAGCCAAACACTGGCGCTTTACCCACCAGTAGAGTCCGAAGCTGAGAAGAGCCCAAAAGCCTACCAGCAGGCTATTGGCACCGAACGCGAAAATCACAGTTTGGATGATGGCGTAAATGAGCCACCATGTATCGAGTAACAGTTCTTGATCGCTGAGCTTGCCTTGGGCATGTAGAGCAGCGATACGCCCAAGCAAAAACAGTCCTACTTTCAGGCCCCCTGCAAAGCCGATTAGCCGAACAATAACAAGTCCTAGTCCTTCTCCCCATGCCAAATAAACCCTGGCCTAGGGCAAAAGTGAGCATCCAACCACTGAAGCCACCGATGGCCAATAAAAAAACCAGCGGTGCTGCCCCGCGCCAAAAACGAAGATTAAACACTAAAAATACAAGGGCAGGTAAGACGATATGGAGGTTGAAAATGACCAACACGAGTTCGGCTGCACCGCCGCTGAACAACAGCCCGACCAGCAGTGCAGTCGGTACAAGTAACAATTTTCTCCAGCCAGAGACAATGCGGATCTGGGTCAGGGAGAACAGTGTGGGCAATAGAAACACTGCTACGCTGCCGAGTATTGCCGGTAGCGAGAGGGATGCTCTGTACTGTATCGCGAACAAAAGGCTAAGCAGTAAGGCTTGGCTAACGCCACCGGCAGCATAGGCCCAACTCCGTGCCCATATGGATGCGTCAGAGTGTTGCCAAAGCTTAGGGGCTGCAGTGATGGCTGAGGCCCTGCCGGTAGCGGGTATTGGCGCTACGGGTATTGGCACTACGGGTATTGGCACTACGGGTATTGGCGCTACGGGTATTGGCGCTACGGGTATTGGCACTATAGGAGCGTCAGGAGTGTCAGGAGCGCCCCACATAGGGTCATCCCCCGGTGAAGCGGCAGCGTCGCTTTTGGTCATCATCCAGGCTGCAACTCGTTGGCGGTAGCGCAGTAGCAGCAGTGGCGTAATCGTGATTGTCCCTAGTAACGCCATGACCAGCGAAAAGATGAGCTGCCGCAGGACAAGATAGAAGGTGATTGACTCGGGCATAGGACTGGAGAGCGCTGGCTGTTGGCTGTCACGCCCAAAAGATGAATTGCTTCACCGCCGGGTAGACATTTTCAGTCATATCGCCTGAGGGAATGCATGTCAAAGTGATCACCCAGAAAAGTAATCCCCTAGAAAAGTAATCCCCCAGATAAAGTAACAGGGAACGTCAATATTTCCTGACCAAATCTCGATTTTAGGCATTCGGAAATGCCCAGATTCCTTACGAGCAGACTGCGGTTAAAATTGATCTCCACATCGAAATTAGGCCACACCCAAGCCCAACTGCTTACGCTGACACTTTCAGTCTAACGTCCTGAAATAGAGGCTATTCTTGCACCTTTCAGGCTAACCCACCAGAGTGGCTATTATTCAACACAAAGTCGGTTTTAACCTCTAATCAGGGGAATTAAGCTGACTTTTTCAATAGAATAATAGTTAGGCAGCGTAGTCTCAACCTGCATCTGCGGATTCCATCCCTTGTACCTCCAAATTCCAGGAAAATGATGATATGGAAGCCATACTGGAAGCAATCAAAGTTGTGTTTGTGGAGTCAGCCAATGGCCCAGAAGGTGCCGGAGAAGCTTTCAAGAAACTTGAGTCTCGTTTCCCCAGTCTCAAAGGTCGAAAATTGTATGGAACCTTTCAATATTCCAATGCTTCCTATCGTGCTTGCTTAGCCCTTGAAGCAGATGACGATCCCGATTTGCTAGCATTAGAAACCTGGATTATTCCAGGTGGCAAATATGCGGGGGAAAAGATAGAAAATTGGTCAGAACGTCTCGGGGAAATCCCCCAAGTCTTCTCGGCATTGAGTCAAAACTATCAGAGCCGTGTTGATCCAGAACGACCCCGCATCGAGTTCTACAAAAGTCAAAAAGAACTTCTTTTGTTGTTGCCTATTCATTAACGTCTAGAGTCATTTGGAATCGCTGCGTTATGAAAATTGAACTTGTGCCACTATTGCAGCTTCAGCGTGATCTCTACTCCATTCCTCGGGGTCAAGAGCGCTTTCGCACATACCTTAAAACAATCATCAATGCTGATGGTTCGGATCTTGAGGTGCCACCCTTGGCGGTTATAAACCCAATGGGCAAAGATCACATCGCAGGAATACTCGACGTTTTGCTAGCGATAGAGGCAGATGCTGTAGCAGCAAGAGCAATTTCAGAAGTCATCGATCAATTTGAGAATGTTTCGGGTCAGTTCAAGCTGGGATTAGCAGTGGTTGACGATCAAATGGGAGGATGGACAAACCGTTATACCAGTGAATTTAGTTTTCGTTTTGAAACTCAACAAAGCCTCAAGCGGGGTTGGCTGAGTGGAGTTTTATGGACCAGTGAGGTTCCCTCTGCCCAAAAGGTACGTGAAGCAGTTTTAACGACGCTGTATCGCACCGCCTATATTCAACGAAATGGATTTGCTCATACCCTAGAAGAGATGCTGAAGCAAGAAGAATATGCGATGGGAATGGCAGGCTGCACTCAATTTGAGTGTGATGTGAACGACATCGCCCACAATCGTGAAGTCATCGCTCCCTACCTCTTATCTCAAGATTACCCTACAATCTTAGGCTGTCTATTTGGCGATCGCGCCGCTCATGCTCTAGGCTATCAGCCACTGGGTTTAAGCGATCGCGCTGGGTTGTCATTGGCATTGTATTGTAGTCAGTCTAAAAACCGAGCCTCATGAGTTCTCTTTCAACAATTATAGGGTTGTGTTTTGCACTGGGTGGGCCCGCGTTGCTAGCAAGGTTTGGAAACCACTTTTCCAGCAATCTAGAAAGCTTGGTGAGTAAATTACTTCAGCAGATTGCTTTAGCGATGCTGTTTGTAATTATTCTTGGCATAGTCGTCTTTGGGGAACAACAATCGCTCTCTTCAATTGGCTTACATTCATTACGATGGCAGTCTATTCTGTGGGGTTTAATCTTTGCTGGGTTCCTTATTTTTATTTACTCACCATTGCTCGTGTGGAGCATGACTAAGCTTGGTCTTGCTGGATTTGAAAAGGGACTGGCAAAATTAGAGTCACTTCCATTTTGGTATCTTGCTCTAGCAGTAGTCATTGGTGGAGTCGTCGAAGAGGTACTCTATCGAGGCTATGCTACTGAGCGATTATCATTGCTCACTGGAAGTTGCTGGATCGGCTGTGCTCTTTCTCTAACCGCATTTGGTCTAGCCCATGTGCCGCTTTGGGGATGGGTGCCTGCGTCCACAACTGTTTTATCTGGATATCTACTGACCCTCTTTTATTGGAGTACAGGAGATTTGTTGACTGCGATCGTCGCGCACATTGCAACTGACTTTGCAGGCATTATCATTCCTAAAGTTATGTCCACAAAATGGGCGCGTCAGATGCTCAACAACGCTGTTGCAGCGGACTGAATCAAGCTGTTGGCAAAGATGCAAAGGGCATTGGCAGCTACTAAGAAGCCAGTCTTAGCTTTTATGGCAAGAGCGATCGCAGTGCGAAGAATAGCCTTTAAAGTATTGCCTTTACTTACAGTAGGAGTGATTCACCCAGTGGCAAACGCTCAATTTCTCAATCCTCAACAAGTCAATCAACTCTCTTCATCTCCGGCGAATTATCGCATCTACTACGGGAGTGACCCGCTTCAATTTGGTGACCTGCGACTGCCGCAAGCTGCAGGCAAACATCCAGTTGCTGTTGTGATTCACGGTGGCTGTTGGAAGTACAAGCATGGCGATCTTACGGCTGATCTTCAGAACATGGCGGCGCTGTCGTCAGCTCTAACCCGCCACGAGATTGCAACCTGGAATATTGAATACCGTCAAATTGATACCCCAGGAGGAGGATGGACAGGAACATTTGAGGATGTCGCCAATGCCATTGATTACTTACGGGTGCTGGCTAAACCATACTCTCTTGACTTGAATCGGGTAGTCATCATCGGTCACTCCGCAGGCGGGCATCTGGGGACTTGGGCTGCCGCTCGGCATCGACTCCCTAGACAGAATTATTTTTGGTTTCAAGACCCGTTGCGCGTCTTAGGTGTGGTTAATCTTGCGGGAATTGCTGATCTAGAGGCGTTTCTGCCGATGCAAAACCAATCTTGTGGTGAACCTGTGATTACAACCTTGATCGGAGGCTCCCCTGCCGAAGTGCCCGGCCGCTATAAACTGGCATCACCATCCCATCTTTTACCGCTAGGGGTGAAACAAAAATTAATTTACGGCATACAGGATCAAGTTGTCCCTCCAAGATTCGGACAACAGTATGCGGAAGCAGCTAGACAGATGGGAGACGATGTGACCTTTGTCTCTGTCGAAAACACATCTCATTTTGAGCTTATTGCACCTGGGTCTGAAGCTTGGTATCAGGTTGAGGCATCTGTATTGTCAGTACTGAAATTAAAATAGTCGGAGGCGATTTTCTCTACGAATCTCTAGAGGATTGCACTCCCCCGCTTGAGATGACTTTTAGCCAAGGATGATGTTTATGGCAATGATAATTCGAGATGCCCTTAACCAGGAGTTTGATGAGGTTGCCTCTCTCAATGTAGAAGCCTATCGTGAATATTCTCAAGTCCTGACTCTGGAGGATTGGAAAAAGATGCAAACTAACTTATCAAATGTGGTAGAAATCGCAAAACCAGGACGATTAATCATTGCTGAACAAGATAGCGTGTTAGTTGGCTCAGTGATTTACCATCTCCTGGAGCATCAAGTAGTCGTCTGTTTCAACCAGAATGGGCATCCATGCGGATGTTAGCAGTTTTGCCTCAGTACCGGAATCAGGGAATTGGGCAGCAACTCAGTTTGGAATGTGTGCATCAAGCAAGGCAAGACAAAGCAGCGGTGTTTGGGCTGCATACGAGCGAGTTGATGGTTGCTGCGAGAAAAATGTATGAAAGACTAGGCTTTGAGCAGGATATTGAGTTGCCTAGCAATTTTGGAATCCGATACTGGCGGTATGTGTTGAAATTAGGGGAGTCGTTGCCAGCGAGATAACATAATCCCAATGCACAGCGACCGTTTAGAGCTTGTCTGTTAAGCGTTCGAGGTTATCTGCGACGGGTGATTGGGGACGTTAGCTAGCTTTGCTTGGTCGTGTTGGCGATAGTTTGGGATTAAAATAGTTTGGGATTAAATTAAAATAGTTTGGGATTAAATCTGTTGGTGGTTCAGTTTCAAATAGTTTGCAGGATTTAATAAAGGCACAGATTCACATGTTCAGATAATTCTTAAATCTTCTCTAAAACCAGACACCTTGCAGAACAAATACAAATCAAATTAAGTTAGACTCCAATAAACTAAGAATGCGAACTATTATTTTAATCAATGCAGTGAGTCCGGGTTTTGTTGCAACCTATCCTGAAGCTGAAGCAATGGGTGCGCGTCCAGTTGCAGAAGAGGCCGCAAGTATTGTGTGGGCAGCGACACTTCCAGATAGTAGTCCAACGGGCTGTTTCTTCCGGGATGGCAAGCGTTTGAATTGGTAATGACTCAAGGTGTATTACTTCCTCTTTCTGTTATACCTCTTTCTGTTATGCAACAGTCTAATTCTCAAGTTGAAATCTTCTATGCCAAAGACCGTCGCGAATGGCGAGCATGGCTGGAGGCAAATTATGATCATGCTTCTGGCATTTGGTTGATGTATTACAAGAAGGGGAGTGGTAAGCCTCGTGTGGCTTATAATGAGGCGGTGGAAGAAGCGCTTTGTTTCGGCTGGATTGATAGCAGACCTAATGCATTAGACGATGAGCGTTACGTCCAACTATTTAGTCCTCGAAAACCCAAAAGCCCTTGGTCAAGGTTAAATAAGCAGCGGGTTGAGAGACTGATCGAGCAAGGGGTGATGACGGCAGCCGGTTTCGTAAAAATCGAAGCTGCAAAACAAGATGGTTCATGGAGCATATACGATGCGATCGAGAATTTACAGATTCCATCCGACCTAGATCGAGCATTAGCAAGTGATCCAATTGCTTATGGTTACTTCAATGCTTTTGGGAATTCCACAAAGAAGCAAATACTTTGGTGGATAGAAAGTGCGAAACGTGCTGAGACAAGATTGAAGAGAATTGAGAAAACTGTCACTTCAGTGGCACAGAACAAGAACCCATTAGTTCAATGAAAACACTCGTCCTAGAAGCGCTAGCTAACAACACAGTGGAGCGGTTTGCATCAAGTCTTCGTGCTCTGTTTCAGTGTTTTTGCCACCACTCACTTTAGCCGTCAGATGGCTTAACTCCGTTCGTTCTAAAACTCCCTGCCTGTTAAATAAGCGTAATAAGATAATGGAACAATTCAAGTTTGCTCTTGGGCCATACGAAATATTTGCTTCCGTCATCGGAGGATCTCCACTAGTTCTCGCTATATTTCTTATTTGCAATCCATCCAATAACTTGCAAAATGTATTTTTGATGATTAAGAATAATCTATCAATACCCCTAGTACTTTTAGCAGCTTTTCTGAGCTACATATTGGGAGGTTCAATACAGGGCGTAACATGGAGATATTTTCTATTTTTTTGTAAATTCTTTCATCGAGATTACAACTATTTTGGAAATATGATTTCAGAGAGGAATGCTCTACTTACACAAGGAGTTGAGATTCAAGCAAGTTCAGCACTTGAATTTGAAGATAAGCTAGTGCTTCTGCTTCGAGAGAAAGTAGGAATTCCAAAAAATCTAGACTGGCTTAATTCTAGGTTAACTGCTTACCTAAAAGAGCGCAGCAGTCAAGCTGTTATAACCGCAGAATCATACCTGGCAAATCATATTATGTATAGAAATATGTCTTTTGGATTCCTGACATTATCTATCGTTCTTCTAGTTAATCTACCTAGGACACAATTATTTATTTTTGAGCAGTTAGTACTTATCTTAGTATCTCTATTAATCTCTTATATGACTTTTTTCCGATCATTGTCGTTTAAGAAGTGGCATAACAGAGAACTTCTACTTGGATTCTACTTTTCTGCTAGCAATAGGGGGCAAGGATGAAGGAAATTTGGAAGAGAAGACCTAGCTAACATAGGTCCTGAGCTGGACGGTGTCAATCAAGAAAATTTAAAGCCTGTTTCTGACTAGGTTTCAGAGCTTTTCTGAGCAGCCAAAACTGAGCCGATTTCGAGGCGCGCAAGCTGCTCTGAAGCCTCAAAATCAAGAATATCGATTTCGCTGAAGCGTGGCTTGTCCAAACTGAGACTGAAACGACTCTCCCTTCCCAAGGGGCTGTAGGATAATAGGTGTGGTTGTCAATTTGTTGTTTTCATATTGTTGTTAATTACCCTTCTGCGAACTGTTTGTCAGGTTCCTGCTGTACGCCTAAGAGCTTAACCAAGGGTGAATTCTTACAAATTGATCTCCACATCAAAAATTAGGTCACACCCTTTTTAGGTCTGAATTCGGCACTGGGAGAACGTCATTCCGATATTCATTGCCTGATGGAGATCCGGTGTGTCGTCTGTCGTCTACACCACTAATGCGGACGCTTCGCGAACGTTCGTTGCGCAGGGGGGGCAAAACTAAGGCGTCTTTCTTAGCGAAGATGCTGCTAGTCGGCTGATGTATCGAGCCATGAACAATACAGAACACCTTACAGAACAACGGGCCAAGTGAGTCGCGATACCCGTTGGCGTAGTCTCGCCGTCGGCGTTATGCATCTGGGTACCGCTATAAACCAACTTGCAAGCCCCCATAGAACCTACCTATGGCAACGATACAGAAATGTCAGCCTATTAAACAGTTAGGCTGCGCTAGCATCGGTTCAATAGGTGCAGCGGAAAATTTAGCTACAGTATCGGAAAAAAGCCATGCTATCTCAGCCAGGTTCTTTGATTTACCATGAATTGTCTGACGATGAGGCCATTCGGTCTTTCCGTAGCAGTTTGGAAAAGGGCCTCACGGCAGAAGAAGTGGCTTGTCGATATGATCAGTATGGCTGGAATGAGCTGCCTGTGAAGCCTGGAAAGCCTGAATGGTTGAGGTTTCTTTTACAGTTTCATGATCCGCTTCTCTATATTTTGTTAGTTGCAGGTGCGGTGAAGGCGGCCTTGGGTTCTTGGACGAATGCTGCCGTAATTTGGACGGTGACGGCTCTTAACGCGGTGATTGGCTATGTGCAGGAGGCAAAGGCGGAAGGGGCGATCGCATCTTTGGCCAAAGCCGTCACCACCGAGACCACCGTCTTGCGAGAAGGCCAAATGCTCCAAATACCCTCGCGCGATCTCGTCCCTGGAGACGTGGTGCTATTGACATCAGGGGATAAGGTTCCGGCAGATTTAAGGCTTTTAAAGGTTCGCAGCTTACAGGTTGATGAGTCTGCGCTGACCGGTGAATCTGTCCCGGTCGATAAATCTACGACTTGCTTACCGGCAACAACACCGCTAGCAGAACGAACCAACATGGCCTATGCAGGTAGTTTTGTCACCTTTGGTCAGGGCACGGCGATTGTGGTGTCCACTGCAGCGGCGACAGAAGTCGGGAAAATTTCTCAATCCATGCAACAAGGGGTTAATCTCACCACACCGCTGACGCGAAAGTTTGCTAAGTTTAGCCGCCTGTTGCTCTATTGCGTATTGACGCTAGCAACCTTGACCTTTGTGGTTGGCTTGAGGCAAGGAGAGTCTTGGAGCTACATGTTTGAAGCGGCAGTTGCTCTCGCCGTGAGTGCGATTCCAGAAGGATTGCCAGCGGTCGTCACCATTACCCTTGCAATTGGTGTTAACCGTATGGCGCGGCGTCACACAATTATTCGTAAACTGCCTGCTGTTGAAGCGTTAGGAAGCGCTACGGTGATTTGCTCTGATAAAACCGGCACATTAACTGAAAATCAAATGACGGTGCAGGAAATTTATGCGGGAGGGCAGTGCTATCAGGTCAGTGGGAGCGGCTATAGTCCCAAAGGAGAGATTATTGCTCTAGATACCGCTGGATGCCCCGAACAGCCCCTGACAGAGGGATTCCCGATTGCGCTGGAGGAATGTCTGATGGCGGGTGTACTGTGTAATGACGCTAGGCTCAAGCAAACTGGTGAACATTGGTTAGTAGAGGGAGATCCGACGGAAGGGGCTTTGATCACCGTTGCGGCCAAGGCTGATTTGAGTCAAGCGGGTCTAGCGGCGTCTAAGCCTCGATTGGATGCTATTCCCTTTGAATCGCAGTATCAATACATGGCGACGTTGCACGAGGCTTACCCTCAAACCATTTATATGAAAGGGTCGATTGAAGCGGTTTTGAGTCGCTGCTCGCAAATGATGGACGCGCAAGGAAATTTGATGCTCATTGATCGCAGTCAGCTTGAAAAACTGTCGAAGCTATGACAGCGCAAGCGTTGCGGGTGCTGGCTTTTGCGAAGAAAGTTGTGGGTACTCATCAGCATTCAATCGACCATCAGGATGTCGCAGATGATCTGGTGTTTTTGGGTTTACAGGGCATGATTGATCCGCCCCGACCTGAGGCGATCGCAGCCGTACGGGCCTGCCAGTTAGCCGGTATTCAGGTCAAAATGATTACCGGAGATCATATTTCGACGGCGCGGGCGATCGCCCAGCGGATGGGCATTCAAGCCACCGAAACGGTGCAGGCTTTTGAAGGGCGATCGCTCAGTGAAATGAACGATCATCGGCTAGCTGAAGTCGTTGAAGATGGCGACGTTTTCGCCAGAGTTGCCCCGGCTCAAAAGCTAAGACTGGTTGAAGCCCTGCAGTCCAAAGGCGACATTGTTGCCATGACTGGCGATGGCGTCAACGATGCTCCTGCCCTCAAACAAGCGGACATCGGCATCGCCATGGCAAAGGCGGCACCGAGGTCGCCCGCGAAGCTGCTGACATGCTGCTGACCGACGATAACTTTGCCTCTATTGCATCGGCGGTAGAAGAGGGCCGCACCGTCTATCAAAATTTGCGCAAAGCAATCGCCTTTTTGCTGCCGGTCAATGGCGGTGAATCGATGACCATCTTGATCAGTGCCCTGCTGGCCAGAGATTTGCCCATTCTCTCACTGCAGGTGCTTTGGCTCAACATGATCAATTCCCTCACGATGACGGTGCCGCTCGCTTTTGAGCCTAAGTCGGTAGGCGTGATGCAACAGCCGCCCCGCAATCCGACAGAACCCTTAATCACAGGCAAATTATTGCGCCGTATTTTAGCGGTTTCATTGTTTAATTGGGTGCTTATCTTTGGCATGTTTGAATGGGCCAAGCTGGCCACTGGCGATTTGGCCGTAGCTCGTACTATGGCGATTCAGTCATTGGTTGCAGCCCGCATTGTCTATTTGCTTAGCATGAGTCAGCTAGGCATGAGTCTCTTTGGTTATCTCACTCGTAGAACAACTTCGATTACGAATGCGCCGATTTTGATTGTGGGCATTTTGGTGGCTGTAGGGTTGCAAGTTGTGTTCAGCCAGTTGCCTCTGATGAATATGCTATTTGACACAGCGCCGCTCACTTTACGCCAAGGATTGATTTGTTTGATCCCCATGATACCTATGGTTCCTTGGGCCATTCTCAGCCACGTGATTGATCCACCCTAGGCCCGGTATATGGGCTAATATCTACACCCGTATAGAAACCACTCAATTGCGAGTATAAAAACAATTCCAAATGGCTGTGTAAATCCTTTCAACATCTCTATTAGCATGTAGGCTTTGTGACTTTTTGCTGTGCGATTTTTCTCGATGAGACTTTAGCCCAATAGCTGCGAGCTGCAATGCCTTTAGAAATACCTGTAGAGATGCCTTTAAAAGTAAAAGTTTTAGGACTCCCTGCCGAGCAGGGAAGATGGCTGTTGGTTTTGTTGGGAATGAGTGTTTTGCTGTGTTTGGGCAGTGTTTACACTTGGAGTGTTTTTCGTACTCCCCTAGAAGCAGAACTGAAGATTAGCGCCACCGAAAGTCTATTGCCCTATACGGTAGCGCTGGTATTTTACGCGGCACTGATGCCGGTTGCAGGATTTTACATTCCTCGTCTTGGCCCTCGCACTATCGCTGCTGTCGGAGGCGTCATCGTTGGGTTGGGCTATATTTTTTCTAGCTTTGCCACTAATATTGTGGCAATGACACTGACCTACGGTGTCATTGCCGGGACCGGTGTGGGTATCACCTATGGCGTACCAATGGCCGTAGTCGCTCAGTGGTTTCCCGATAAAAAAGGGCTGGCAGTTGGCATTACCATTATTGGTTTTGGACTCTCTCCTTTGATTACTGCGCCCATTGCTAGTCATTTAATGAGTGCCTACAGCCTGAGAGTCGCCCTGCGCATTTTAGGGATGGCGTTTGGCCTGCTGATTCCTGCGATCGCCCTTACGCTCAAACGTCCGCCTCAAAGTTGGCACCCCAGTCAAGATCTCTCTCGACCGGCGAAAATGGCGTCGGCTCATACCTACCCTCAACATCTGCTGACGAGCCGTTCGTTTTATGGCCTGTGGATTTGCTACGGGTTAGGTACGCTGATTGGCCTTAGCGCAATTGGCATTTCAAGTCCGGTAGGAGAAGAGATGATCAAGATTGAGCCCCAGTTGGCGGCCAGTAGTGTTTCTCTTTTTGCCTTGTTTAATGGTATTGCCCGACCCCTGTTTGGCTGGCTGAGCGATCGCTTTAAGCCGCACTATGTTGCGATCGCAACTTATATGCTGATTTTGATTGCCTGCGTGCTGATGGCCAATGCCCAGGCCGGTCAAGTCACAACCTATCTGTTGGCCTTTTGTTTATTTTGGTTTTGTTTAGGGGGATGGCTCGCGATCGCGCCTACCACCACCCTACGATTTTTTTAATCCTGACCACTACGCCCAAAACTACGGCATTGTCTTTACGGCTTACGGCCTCGGGGCCTTGCTGGGCACCCTTGCTACCGGCCAAATTCGAGACTGGTTTGGCTCCTACACCTACGCGTTTTACCTGATGGCCCTTTTAGCCATCATTGGCATCATCACCGCTAGCCTCCTGCTCAAGCGCGACTAACCCTGCCCATTTATCCCAAAGCCTTGAGCCAAAGCATAGGCCACTACATGAGACAGCTATTGAGATATCTAAACTATTGAGATATCTAAGCTACTGAGATATCTAAAGCTATTGAGATATCTAAGCTACTGAGATAATCGAGAGAGTTAAGCAGGCATTATGAAACATAAAAATCATTTATATGTTTTCTTTGTTCTAATTGGCAGAGATTATAGCTAAGCTTATAGCATCCTCCTCCAGCGAAATAATCTTTCACGCCAGCTATGTTGCATTCACTTAAGCCGAGCTATTTATTTGCACCTCTTGCAATAGCTTTTCAACGATTTGGCCCCCAGCGGTCTTTTCTTCAGCACGCACCGTTAGCTCGGTTTGTATTATTCAGCCAATGAGTGCCATAAAGACACACGCCGCTATTGCTAACTTTCTGGCCAGTTAAATAGAAATCCAAAACCGTTATTAAGCAGTGAAATAGGAGTCTTTTCATGAATGCCCATTCGTCTTCATCTCTACCCTGGTACCGCTGGCTAAACAGTAAATATGTTATTCGACTGTTAGAAACTGTCCAAGACTTTATTGTTATTTGCTTATGCATCGGCCTGTTTAGCTTCATGATTCTGCAATTGCGGGAGATGGTGCTATCGCTGTTGCCGCCTTTGCAGCTTCAGCCTGTGACATCCGATATTTTATCTTTACTGATTTTGGTTGAACTGTTTCGACTGTTGATTATTTACTTACAAGAGCATCGAGTATCGATTGGTGTGGCGGTAGAAGTATCGATTGTCTCTGTGTTGAGAGAAGTGATTGTACGTGGTGTGCTAGAAACACCTTGGGCTCAAGTATTAGTCGCTTGTGTTTTTCTGTTGGTATTAGGAGCGCTACTCGTTGTGCGCGTATGGTTGCCACCGACCTTTGAGGGCATTAATCCTGAACAATTTATCTCAGAGCGCCATCGCTCACGCCTCGTCAATGATGATAAAGTCAGCCAGAATGCCATCCCTAACCAGAGTGTCATCCCCAATTCGCTAAACAGTCATCATGAGAGCCCTATATTCAGTAATCAATTATGACACTGACTCTGATATCGGTTCTGCTATCGCCTCTGCTATCGGTTCTGGCACCGACACGGTTTACCTAATGACCTGATGGCCCTAGCCGCTATGATACCGATCATAGCGGCTGAAATCTTCTGAAGCGATCGCTAAGCTTGCTTAAGGCGCGAGTTTTTTAATCAATATGTTTTTTAAATTAGTCTGTGAGACCCTGCGTCGTCGTTACGGCTGCTAAGGAATGCTCACCAAGACAGGGAATGCTCACCAAGACAAGGAATGCTCACCAAGACAAGGAATGCTCACCAAGACAAGGAATGCTCACCAAGATAAGAAATGCATCCTGACTTTGCTATATCTGTATGGATTTGCTATGAGATATATTTTGCCTAGTAATTCTAATAACATGTCTAGCGAAAAAGGGCAGTAGGTCGTTGCCCTTGGATCGGTGTAGGCCGATCCAATTGTCCATAATATCTTTGATGACCAACTCTTTTAACAAAACTTGGCCAATGACCACTAGCGGCAGCGCTAAGAACAATCCCAAAAGCCCAAACAAGGTTCCACATATTAGCTGGGCTAGCAGTGTAATGGCAGGTAATAAAGAGACTTGACGCTTCATGACCATAGGCGTTAGCAAGTTACTTTCTATCTGCTGAATGACGATATATAGTGCAATAACAGCACCTGCTTTCCAAGGTGCTTCTAAAAAACCTAGCACGACAGGTGGAACAGTGCTCAAAACGGGGCCAACCGTTGGCACAAAGGTTAAAATACCCGCAATGAGAGCATTACCTATGGGCAAAGGGACATCAATAATGCTTAAGCCGATGAAGCTCATTGTTGAAATAATCAGCATGTTAAAGGCAATGCCCACCCCCCAGCCAACCAACGACAATTCACAGGAATCTAGAATTTCTTGAACTCGATATCTATAAAATTGAGGGAAGATAGATACAACAGCTTTGCGATAGGTCTTTGGATTGGCTAATAGCATAATGGTGATAAACAAGACCACTAGCGCATTGACTAATACAGACAGTGCGCTCGCAAAAAGGCAAACAAATTGGCAAAGAGGCTCCTTGCAATTCGAGGAATATCTTGAATGAACATATCAAGTTGCTGAACTTGCTCAGATAGCTCAGCAGGCAATCTTTGCGCCAAAGCATTGAGCCAGCCCCTAACTTGAGCGACTTCAAGCGGCATTTGATCTAGCCACTGGCTGATTTGGTCGATAAATAGGGGTGCTAGCAGCGCAATGACGATCACTACTGTTGTGAGAATGGCAACTAATGTAAGGGCGATCGCTATCCCTCTAGCGATATGCCATTTCACTAATCGCCTAACAACACGATTGAGAACGGTTGCAAAGGCGATCGCAGTAAACGCCAATAAAATAATGAAGCGAACTTGCCATAATAAGTACAAGCCCAAAAGCAAGCTTACCAGTCCAACTAATTTGCCAAATTTCACAAGTTCACAATTGCTGAGTAAGGGTTATCACAGTCTAAATGCTCACCTTAGGAAAATATGGCTGATGACCAATCCTACAAAAGACAGGTTCTTTAGCAATTTCTTTTTCTAAAGGTAGAATTTTTTTTCTCAAAGGTAGAAACTACCTCAATACAGGACAAAAGCTTGCAAGATAGACAGGAAGGGAGTTTCATAAGTTAACCACAACTCCACGAAGCTCCCATGTTCGAGCTTAATACCTGCGGTAGAAAAAGTATAATCAGCCCCTGCTGACGCCATTTTTTCCAGCGTTGTTGAACAGCCTTGCTTTTATGAATTGAGCAATTGTCTTGAACGCTAAGTGTGAGCGTTCAAGTCTTCGCGAAGGGGATGTTGGCTTTCTGTGCGACCCAGTCCATCATCTCGATATAGCGCTCTGTGTTGAACCCACCCAGTACTCAGGCATAGTCAAAACTTTCATCCGCATCCAGATACCCAAAATGCTGACGCGCTGACCTCGATGGCTAGTCTGCCTCTGCATTTGTAGTTTTGCTTGCCCCAACGGGTTGTCCCGTTCTTCGAGATGTCGTGAAAACGGAGATGCGCTCTATCTGCGCTGCTGCGATCGCATCCATTCCCAAATGCAGCTTCAATTTCTTTTTCATGAACTGGTTTGCCGCCAAGTGCCACATAAAATTGGCAAGCTGGATTATCAGCCAAAACCCATACCAGCATAGTATCGATGCCTAGCAGATGAACAGCAGTTTGTCTTCGAGCTGCTTCAGATGGGCAACTCGGTCAGCGCCATAGCTCGCTTCCGACTCGGACGCTCAGCTTGCTCTCTGACAAAGCTATCCCATGCCTTGCCAAAGCTCGGCAGTAACGCTTCAAACTCATCTGCATTGAAGCCAGTTAAACTACGGGTAGTGCAATAAGGTAAAGGATAGAGGAAAATATGATGTGCTTGTTGCTTTGGTAAGGTGCGCTATGTCAGCTAGACCAGAAATGACTTGTCCGACCTGCGGTTCTCACGATATCTCGAAGAACGGGACAACCCGTCGGGGCAAGCAAAACTACAAATGCAGAGATTGCGGCAGACAATTTGTCGAAGACCCACAATGGAAGCCAAAGATAAGTCTGAGCCAGGGCTATTTCATTCTAAAGATGCGCTTGAGCGTGCTAATCCAAACTGGCAGCACCGCTGGCTTGAGCCATGTTGACAATGCATTGTCGCG
>JAAUPS010000219.1 GCA_012033015.1 Phormidesmis sp. RL_2_1 | reverse complement strand
GTGTCACGGGCGTCATTGACCGTTGGCTGACGACTCAAATCAATTGGGATGACGTAGGTCAGCTAAAGATTATCGGACTCGATGAGATTGCCCTCAAGCGCGGCCACCGGGACTATGTGGTGCTGGTGACTAAACCGTTGCCCACGGGCGGTGTGATGGTACTTGCGGTATTGCTAGACCGACAGAAGCAAACCGTGGCGGCGTTCTTGACCAGCATCCCGATTGAAATCAGAGTCCGGATTGAACGGGTCTGTAGCGACCTGTACAAAGGGTTTACCGGCGCAGTTCGAGAGATCCTCCCCTGGGCCAAACTCGTCATCGACCGATTTCATGTGGCGAAAGCCTACCGTGAGTGTGCCGATACCGTTCGTAAGCAGGCGCTTAGACACCTTAAACAGACCCTATCGAAGCCGGACTATGAGGACATCAAAGGGGCGATGTGGCCCTTTAGAAAGTCTCCGAACAATCTAAACACTAAAGAGCAGGCATTACTCGAACGGTTGTTCACGCACTCGCCCCAGCTCCAAACAAGCCTATAACTTGCGCGAAGAGATGACCCAGATATTTGAGCGCACTTACACTAAACCAGGGGCCAAGCGAGCGATTCGGGCTTGGTGTAAACGGGTACGCAAGAGCGGCTTAAAACCGTTCGATAGCTTTCTGGGTACGATTGAAACTTGGCTCGACCCGATTACCAACTACTTTCTTGAGGGACTCAATAGTGGGTTCGTTGAAGGCTTCAACAATCGGGTGAAGGTGCTCAAGCGCCGATGCTATGGCATCTTTGACGTTGACCGCATTTTTCAACGGTTGACGCTCGATACCAGAGGTCTTGAAATCCTTGGCTGCCTCTAGGCACTACATCTAGCGGCCTCCACTCGAATTCCTGAAGAGCCAATAGCGAATCAAGTTTTCACGGGGCTGATTAGCGGCATTAATCGGATCTAGGTAGGGAGACGTAGTAGGTAGAAATTAAAGAGAGAATATAGAACCCATTTAAGATCTCAAGCATTGGCTGCAAGCCGCTTAATCATTAGCCTAACAAAGCAAAAGTCCATTTGAGCCTTGGCACCAATCAGTGTCCGCTCGAAGTTCTTCGTCAGGCTTTTACAGCGCTCCATCCAAGCGTTGGAACGCTCAATTACCCAGCGAGTGGCAATCGGTACAAACCCAGTTTTTCCTTGAGCGGCTTTCTCTGCTTTCGACGGCTTCGGCGCTAGTTCAAACCTGACCTTTTCATAATCTGCGGATACACGTTCTCTAGCGCCTTAGTCAACGTATCGGGATGATAGCCGTTGTCTAGCAAGATAGTGATCTTTGGAATGTTGACTGGCTTAGCACGAAAGTATCGAATGTTGAGAGTCAACAATTCAATCAATCCAGCATCGTCCGAAACATTCGCAGGCGTGCAGAGCGTGAAGAAGGGAAAGCCTAGCGTATCAACTGCTAGATGCCGTTTGATACCATTAGTCGCTTTGTAAAAACAGAAGCCTTTTGACGAAACGCTGGCGTTGCAGGTATTCTTCACGGCTTGTGAGTCGACCATCATCAATGTCGTCCATTTAGGTTTTTTTTACCTGGGCTCTAACTTGCTCGTGCAATAGCCTCATCAGTTTCTCAATCGAGCCTGCCTGACGCCACTGGTTGTAGTGATAGAAGACGGTTGAGTATGGAGGCAGGTCTTTCGGCAAGTCCTCCCAATTGCAGCCATTCTTCAGCCGATAGAGCATGCCATCAATGAGCTCTCGATAGCTCCAATCGAGCGGTCGAGTGCTTTTCTTCTGAGGCAACACCTCGGGCAACAGGGGTTCGAGGATTTCCCATTCTGAATCGGTTAGACTGCTTGAGTAGCTCATTCTCTTTGGCTTTGGCGTCATTTACCATGATGACGGAATCGTCAAAAGATTTCAAATGAATTCTATAGAAAACTAGACTAGCTGGCAGCCTAATCGGGCGAGCACTTCACGAGCGAAGGGTCTTTGAATGGGTTGAAACAGCCGGGTACGGCACTGGTTAGGGTCGGGGTTAGAAGACCACCACAGCTTTTGAGCATAGACCCCCGGCAAGCTAATTCCTTGCAGATTCAGACGACCCGGTTCTTCATCCCACAGAACTTGGAGCGGCAAGCCTACGGCTCGATCAAGCCAGAACATCGTGAGAATGGCGAGGTCGGGTGATAGCTCGTAAAACTGTTGCTCTACATACCAGAGATATTCTGATGTTGGTAGCTTGAGTAAAGAGGCTTCAGTCAGGTCTGTAAGAGAAGTATCACACCAGCGATCGCACTGCGTTTTATTCAAACTGGGTACATATTTGCGAATAGAATGCACGACTTCAAAGGGATTTTCCGGCCATTGCCCGCCGTGCAGCCTGTACACTTTTGGCGGGGCCGGTTCGGGCAGATGCACTACGCTACAATCTACTGTTTGGCAGCTTATGCCTTGTTTCTCTAGGCGTTCTTTAATGCGATAGAAGCTGTGAACTTCGGGGTGCAAAAGCGTTTTGGTAAAGGGCGGTTTGGTTTCTAGAGCTTGGTGGGCCAGCTTCAGGTAGGCGCGATCGCCCACAAACCTTACGCCAGTTAAGTGCTTCTCATTTGTAGTGATGACTTTAGGCGGAGCCATACAAAAGCGATTGCCACCCCTGCGAGCAATTCTCCTTGCGCCTGTAGCTCTTGCAGGTTTAGCTGAACCTGATCTGCGGTGATGGCTTTACAATCAGGGGACTGTTGATGGTTGAGCAGCGTTGTGATCGTTCTCAAAGTCAAAGGCTGTGGCCGCGCTGAGCGTTTTACCTGTCTGTGGTTGCTGAGTATCTTGATGATTAAGTCTGTCTGCATTAGCGCTTCCACTCCTTAAGGGTGACATCGGTGCCAAGCTTGTCGCCTAGCTGACTAATTGTTCTATTTAGCTCAGGCAAGATATCTGGTGTTGTCAGCTCAACTCGAATTAAATCGTAAAGCAGCCTGTCTTTCACACAAATCACCTGCTGATCTATTTTCTTTTGCTTTAAAGTTGACTGAAGCAATTTCTGGAATGCTTTGTGCCTACTGCTGTTTTGAACTTCTATGAGATAGCTGGTTTGCTTTGGCAAAGGAGTTATCTCTTTTGCCGCCTGGAATGGCACCGCGATCACCTTTGACAAGAAAGTCTCTAGCTTTTTTCTCAACAGCAAACGATCTAGGCAGTCTGGAAGATAGTGAGTGGTGTGAGATAGACTTGCGATCGCATTTTCAATCCGATTACAGTCAATACTCAAGTCGAGATTTTGAAATAGAGATTTGAATTCTTCTACTGTCTCGTTGTCTAAAATATTAAAGCAACAGTCACCATCTATATTGTCGGGGAGCGCTAAGCTCTTTACCGCTTGAACTCCAGACCACCATCCAATATTGAGCGGAGCCTGTAAAGCAGATTCGAGCTGGATATGGAATAAACCGAAATCATCAGATATTGACTCTCTTAGCGGAAATTCAAATGTTTTCACACCTGCAATAGCCTCGAAGGAAATTATGGAGACTGCTTCCTCTGGCCGTAGCAGATTCCAAATAGATAGCTTGTATGGAGCCGTTTGCAGCCCAGATAGTTTGATAGTCTGTGCGTCTAGAGAGTAGCCTACAGGCTGTTCTACCAATATTTCTAGCAAGCAACATTTTCTTTCATTGGTGTTGTAGCAATAGAGTGCATACTGGTCGGCTTCTGGCAAAATATCGTGTAGCGGAGCTAGGTTCAAAGCCAGCGAACCCTGCGAATCGGCTTGCCGGGTAAACGCATGTTCTTCTATCCTGTTAGTGAGTACAAAGCGAATCTCTTCTAACGGCCACAGCGCCTGCATAGTTAAATCTCTTAGCCAAAAATTGCTGACCGAAGAAGCCTGGATGGGGACTTCTACAGGGTTGCTAAGCTCATGTACGCAATGGGTGAAAATAGGGTGTGGCGCGGCCTCAAAGCTGGAGCGCCACTCGAATTTTTCTGACCAGCGGCGATCGCGATTCCAAATCTGCACACTGTACTGACCGCTCCGCCGAATCCATCTCGACAAAGAAATGCTCTGCCACTGAGCGCTAGCCTGTAGCGTCACCTGCTCATTGACATCTGTGATAGTTTCTCTGTTGTTGAGGTCTTCTATTTGAATACTAAGCGTTTTCGCTACCTGTATTGGTGGATACCAAACTTCTGGCATCTCTGTATAAGCAAGCGCTCTACTTCTCAATTTGAGTCCTCTTAGCTGAGGGCAATCGTCTGAGAGAAAGCCATCCCAGACAATGACTGTGGTGAATTTAGCAGACTGTATTGTAAGCTCAGCTTGAGGACTGTTCAAGTAAAGCTGTTGCCCTCTCCAGCCAGTTAGACTACAAGGCACGAATCCATTCATTAGCTCAATGTCTTCGGAGTAGATGACTTGAGCTGAGGCTTCGTAAAAACAAATAATCTCCGTTTTTCCTTTCAGCCCGTGGGGCAGCACCAGCCGTTCGCCCGTATGAAAATCAAATAACAGAATAGGTAAATCGGGAGAGATGCCTTCGCAGTGCCACTTTAGCAAGGTCTCTCGATTGTGCGACATGAGCTGCCAAGTCCATTGTTCCGAAACTTCCGAAACTGACTGTACCTGCATCTCAATCTCCAACGGACGATGCTGGGGGAAAGTAGATTCCCAGCTAGCGCCGTCAATTTCCACAAAAGTGTCGCACAGTTTATTCCAGTCAGATCTCCAAAGCGCCTGAGCTGGCAAAACAAGCTGAATATCGAACGAGTCAACAACATCTAAAGCTAGAAAAAGCGGCTTTTTCTAAGGCTAATCACCTGACGGCGATAGGTTGATTCTCGTTTTCGCGGTGTCAGGACTTGAATTAAATTGTCCCAATTGCGAAGGAAAAACGTGTTTGGCAGGCAGAAGTTTTGTAGCAGGCGTTCTCTTTGATACCTATCTTTCAAGATATCAGGCTCAAGTCCTCTTCGCTCTAATGCCTGAGCAACGATTGCAAGTCCTTGAAGCAATTCTCCAGAAACTGGATCTATGGCAGCTTCATCATGAGAACAGCTTGCCGATAAAAACGTTAGGAGCTTCCCCCACTGAGGATAGCGGTGCTGACAATGTTCGTAAAGGAGAAATGCTAGGTCTTCAGGTTCAGCATGAGATATTTCCCACCAGTCATGCTGAATGAAAATGTCCTCTAACAGCTTGGCAAAATGCTCTAAATTTTGCTGTGGAATGCCACTCTGTAACCAAAGAGTGGAAACATAGCGATTGTTTTGCTGGCTTTTACTACATTTAGCTGGTCAAATCCGCGTTTGAGAATGTCTCTAAAACACTTCTGGACGCCTCGCGTGTTTTCTAGATTTAGGCGATCGCAAACGCTTGGCCAAAATCCCGTGTCGCTCTCATCGTAGTAAGCATATTCCGAAAGGGCTAGTGTCGTAATTTTCACCCAAGCTCTCTCTGGATCGTACCAATCAAAGTGATCGCTTAGCTGGCCAAAGGTCAACGATCCAAAACGGTTCATGTTTTGAGCTACCGTATCTAATAAATGCTCTGAGTCTTGCTTTGATACCTGCATACTGCCTAAAAAACACTGCCTTTTTGAATAGCTTCGCTGCCAAGTGTGTTCTACTTTAAGCTTGTTCCAAGCCTCTTGAGCTTGTCCCGGTCGAGCGAAGTCCACTGATCCCATCATTTAGATGCCTTTCAATACGCTTGAAACCCTTAGTTTTTGAAAAACATGTCAGGTTAATACTGAAAGTATTCCTCTCACTACGCTCTACCTACCACGTCAGTTTTTTTCATCAATACGCTGACAGCTCAACGGGCTACGCAGCAGTTTCTTCGCTCAGCTAATGCCCTACTTCGAGATTAAAGCCATCCGAGCACGCTCTCCTCCAGGCTCTTCGACCTCTACGAGCAAAGCCACTGGCTTGCCCTTGGTATGCGATCAAATATAGTTCCAGCCTTTGATAGTAAAAAATCCAGAGGCTATACGAATTTTACTGTGCCCTGACTGAAAGCAAAGCTTGATCACTTTTAAGGCCGTGCCTTTCTCAAACTAGGTAAGAGGAAGATCTGATAATTGAGTAGGAATAGAGGTTTTAGCGATGGCTAGACTTTCTGATTTAAGCGATGGCTAGACTTTCTGATTTATCGGATGACACAGCCTACATACCTGCTTTCTTTACAAATTAGTACAAGCATACTTCATAGAGAATCATTCTAAAGCAGTAGGGTTTTTGATAGCTTGGTTGAGACTGCATACCTCTGACAAAAGACCACGCTCGCGAAGCGCTTTTTCAGGCTGAGATAGGGCCATAGTGCCGTCTTTCACAATCATCTGCAAGGCTAATGTCTTGATATGGAACTTTGCGCAAATCGGCGATTTCCCTCGCCATCACAAGGTCTTTCTGCTCAATCTTGTACTTGGCTAAACCGATAGACACTTCTTTTGCTCAATCTCAGAATGTCTCGGGGCAGTCATTGGAACTGAGGGAGCAACATCAGACAAAACATCAGGTGTCGCCAGTAAATCATGATGGCAACACCGAACAAGTGAATCATGCAGCACTTTCGCCTCATCACAGCGTAATGAAAAATTAGCCCAGTCTCCAGATCTCAGCAGGTTGTTGATGAAGGTCTTCGCATCGCCAACGCTATCGGACTGTTGGAGCTTTCGCTTCTGGCAAGTTTTGATCAAAATTCATCGAAGTCATTCAGTTCTGGGCCAACCCACCATTGCCCAAAGCCATGAGCGACCATTTCCAGTCGTTTATGCCGAGGTGCAATCGCTTAGATTCCGCCTTTTTATTACGGTTTTGCCAAATCAGCACCTCAACGTACGCATCTAGAGCTTATTAACGGGTGGCATCTAATCCGGCGGACTGCGTTTTTTTCGGAACAGTTTCTCTTAGCTGAGAAACAGACTTTGAACTAAATCTTTTAAAGGTCTCACGATCCTGCTTTGACAAATTTCTATTTTGAATAGGAGTACCATCCTTAGCATGAATAAAACCATCGGTGGCATGACAGTAAACTTTAAGCTCTGTGCCTCGGCGACGAATGGAGTAGTTCTTGCCTTCAAAAGCGGTGACCTCTCGACCTATGATCACTAAGCCAGCATTAGTCGCTGTCTCTAACAGCTTAGAAGCTAGCGGGACAATAACGTCTGCAAAAGCCTTCTGCTGCTTTGCTCTAGCTAAATCGAGCGTTTCTTGAGCTTGGTTATGGAAAGGTTTGGGAAGCAAAACATTTTCAGCCTTGGGACTGCTGCTTATTAAAGCGTCGATTTCGCTGGCAAGGTGCTCATTTCCTACATACCTAGCAGCCATCAACGCTCGCCGAAAATCGGCCACCGGCATAGACAGACTTGGTAGATTACTTTCAACCTCAACGCCTAATAGCGGATCGCTCTTCTCAGCAGCGTTTGCGACATAGGTCATAGCTGGTTCGCCATGCTCAGAGAGTAAAGTACTGTTCCCTTCTTTGGATCCTTCTCTGGCAGCTTCTATACCTCTTAAACGAGCAGGGTCAGAGACGGCTTCAGATACCGCCTGAAGCGTCATCTCGTAGTCAAAGGGAGGCGCAGCAGAGTTCAGCCAAGACTCCGGCAGGTCATGGGCAGCAGTAATGCCTAAGACTTCTAATTCGGCCACTATCTTTTGTGCTCTACTTTCAGCATCTGGTAGCTGATCGCTCAGGCCATGTCCTTGAACCCTCGCTGTAGGAGCATTTGTAATCTCACCTAGCTTCGTCTGTAAAGCGATAACAGTATCGGCGAAGTCGAGAGCTGTTGCCAGCTCAATCGTCAATTGCTGTGGTTGAATGGATGAAACAGCATATGCTTCGGCAGCGGCTAAAGCCTGCGCTGAAGATAGGTTTCCTTGTTCGTAAAAATGCTGGCGCAGCGGGATAATCTGGGAAATAGCTTGAAGATTCAAATCGTCAGACCAGTCCTCAGAAGAGATACCGAAGACTTCCTCTCGCACTTTGAGTTCAACTATTCGGTTGGCTAGTTCAGTCGTAACCTCAGTAGGCATTTGCCGAGAAGATTTGGATCTCGCTTCAGCAAGACGCTGTTCAACATCTTGGTGCCGAGGTATCAGCTTTATAGTGGCATCGCTGGCTGGTATGTCGGAGAGATCGCCTCTATACGGCTCTCCAGTGTTGGAATCAATAATGGTTAAGCCACCCATCCTTTGCAAGGTTGTCAACATAGAAGATGCATGAAAGGCTCTATTACTCTCAGGGAAGTGTCTGAGTCGAAACTGAAGGCTTTCAAGTTTTAGATACTGAGATACTGGTATCTCGTCTGTTCCTTCGTGTAGTATTTCTAATTCAGAAACGATGGGATTAAGATGTTTTTTAACCGCTGAATCTGAGTGTTTCTCAAATTGGTTGTAGATACTGACAGAAGATAGATGGGTTCTATCTTCCTGAAGAATACTCCTGTCTGAATCAGTTTCTGAATGATCGCCCAAGTCCTGCAAGTTACCTATCTCAATTTGATGAGAGCGGGAAAGAGAATTCAAAACCTCATCTTGCAAGGGCCGAACTAAGTTCAGCATTGAGGGTAGGTTTCTAACGACAGAAATCTCTATGTGGTTAGGAATCGCCCCATCTGCA
>JAAUPS010000218.1 GCA_012033015.1 Phormidesmis sp. RL_2_1 | reverse complement strand
CGAGGCTACGCCAACGGGTACAAGCGCGTCGCTTGGCCTGTTGTCACGTAGAGGCTTCAGCCAGCGTGCTGTACCTCAGCCAAGCGACCAAAGCTATAGATTGAATCTGCAAAAACACGCTAAAGGTAAGGGGCCATAGCAAAGTAAGGATGCATTCTGACTTTGTCTTGGTGAGCATTCCTTAATCTTGGTGAGCATTCCTTAGCGCCGTACGACGACGCATCTCACCGCTAGCGCCGCCAAGCGATGCAGGATCTTACGCTGCAGCCCATCTCTGATGGCCATTACCTCGCAAAGATGAGATAACTCGCTACTTATGATAGCTGCCGTTTTGCAGAATGGTTTTAGCTCTGTATAGCTGTTCAGTCAGCATGAGCCTAGCCATTTCATGGGGAAAGGTCATAGCGGAAAGGCTGAGCATAGGGTATTTTTTTAGGCGATCGCTTATTCCCTCTGGCCCCCCAATAAACAATACCAGCGTGCCAAAAGCCTCTGTTCCTAGCCACTGAGCAAATTGCACAGAGTCTTTTAAGTTGCCACGCTCTGACATCACCACAAGGCGGTCTTGATCTTTGACTAAGCTGTGTAACTGATCTGCTTCAGGTTCTTTGCCTTTATCTTTAATCTCGATGATCTCTATTTCAGGCAATCGCTTTGTGTAGAGTGCGATCCCCTCTTTGAGCCAAGGCTTTTTAACCTTACCCACCGCAATAATTTTGACCTTTGGGAAACTCTGTTCCATAGACACTTCCCCATACATGCTGTCTAAATATTCCTGAGTGCTGGCAGATTGCACGTAACTCAGCCTGCCGCCTTACACTGTAGACAATTGTAGAAGATTGGCGCTGCGTGCAGGTGGCTATGGCAAGACGGACATGGTGGCAAAAACCCTCACTGCGAACTGACGAAGACGAGGGACTTGAGCGTAAAGCAGACTGGCTAGAGCTGTTTTTTGATCTCTATTTTGTGGTGGTGATTGCTGAGCTAGCCCACTATTTGGCAGAGCATGTGTCTTGGTCTGGGGTAGGCGGGTTTATTTTTTTATTTTTGCCGGTCTGGTGGGTTTGGATTGGTGCGACCTACTATATAGAGCGATTTGAAACCAATGGTATTGAGCATCGGCTGATCGTGTTTGCTCAGATGATTCCGATTGCCGGCCTAGCTGTGTTTGCTCATGATGCGCTGGGTGAAACGTCGGTAGGCTATGCGTTGAGCTATGCGGTCTGTCGCACGTTTCACACCTATTTGTGGTGGCGCGGTGGCTATCACGACCGGCAGTTTAGGCCAGTGGCAAAGCGCTTTGTGCTGGGGTTTTCAATTAGCGTGGGTTTGTTTTATGGGTCAGTGCTGGTGCCGCCGCCGATGCGCTTTTGGCTTTGGGGCGCGGGGTTGGCGACTGATTTGCTGACACCTTTTTTGACGCTCAAACAGCAGGCTCAACTGCCGCGCATGAGCACTTCTAAGCTACCTGAGCGCTATGGCCTGTTTATGATTATTGTGCTGGGTGAATCGGTGGTAGGGGTGGTTTCAGGACTTGCTGCGCAAGCGTCGTTTTCGCTGCCAAGTGGCGATCGCGGCTGTCCTGGGTCTTGCGATCGCCTTTGGTCTGTGGTGGATTTATTTCGACTTCGTGGGCCGCAGACCGTTTAAGCCGGATATTGTCGCGGTCGTTTTCTGGAGCTATTTGCACTTGCCGTTGGCGATCGCCATGACCGCAGCAGGCGCAGGCATGCTCAATGTGATTGCCGATGCAGACAGCCGCCTAGACTACAGCGTTAGCTTACTGATTGCCGGGGCAATTGGCAGCGTTTTAATCATTATCGGACTGCTTGAAACTCTGCTGCGCCGCGATATCGATGAACCCACTCACCCGCAGCTAAGCCCCGCGCTGAAGTTTGCAGGTGGGATGGCCGCCATTCTCATCGGTTTTTTGAGCAGAGGTTTCAACATTGCTGTGCTAGAAGGACTGTTGCTCATTCCAATTTTGGTACAGGTGGGCTATGGCCTCTATGTCTGGTTTACTCAAGAGCTAGATGAAGACTTCAAAGCTGGCTAAATATGCCGTAGAAACGTGCCGCAGAAACATCCACAGAAAGGCGGCCTGACGAATCACACCCTCTCTACCATGCTGTTATGTCGTTGGATTCATTTTTCGCTCTAGCAACGAGAAGACTTGAGATGAGAGGATCGTCAGCAGTAAATAAATCAGTGCCACGGTGATATAAATCTCGAACGCTCTGAAGTTTTTGGCCACAATTAATTGACCGCTTCTAAAAAGCTCCTGATAGCCAATAAAGGCCACTAAGCTAGTGTCTTTCAGCAAGATAATAAACTCGTTTCCCAAAGGTGGAATCATCCGCCGCAAAGCCTGGGGGAAAATTACATATTGCATGGTCTGCATCGAGCCTAAACCGAGGGATTCGGACGCTTCTTTCTGGCCGATTTCAATTGATTGAATACCTGCGCGTACAATTTCTGCGAGATAAGCCGCTGAGTTTAAACTTAGTCCTAAAATAGCTGCTGTCCACTGATTAAAGGTGAAAACCACCCCGATAGATTTTAATAGAGGCGGAATCCCAAAATAGATAATAAATAACTGCACTAGGAGCGGCGTGCCTCGGAAAAAATCGACATAAACCCTTGCCAACAGCCGTAGGGGCGCAAATTTTGAAAGTCGTGCTATACCTAATGCAATACCACCGATAGAGCCAAAGGCTACGGCGGCGGCTGTGAGCTGCAGCGTAATCCCAGCGCCTTTTAAGAGCGCTGGCAGCGCATCAATAACAAATCCTAGTGATTCAGCCAAAAGGGGAACTCCAATAAAATAGGGATAATGCTGTGGGGATGACCTATTGCGCGGACCTATTGCGCGGGTGGTTCTACCCCAAACCACTTTTTATATATTTCTGCGTAAGTACCGTCTGTTTTGAGCTCAGCTAGGGCAGCATTGACGGCCGCCACATTTTCTGAATCTGCTGGTAAGGCAATGCCGTAGGACTCTTCGGTCAGCAGTTCGCCTACCACTTCAACGCCTGGGATATTGCCAGTGGCGATCGCATCCAAAGTTGCTGGCGCATCGTTTACCACCGCATCCACATTGCCGTTTGCGAGCTCCTGCAGGGCCAAGGGAGCAGAATCAAAGGTGCTCACTGTTGCCCCCGGAACGCTATTGGCCGTATCAGCGCCGGTTGTGCCAATTTGAGCTGCAATCTTTTTCCCTTCTAAATCATCCAGCGTTTTGATCTCCGTATTCCCTTTTTCAACGGCGATCGCTAGCCCCGCTTTAAAGTAAGGATCTGAAAAATCAACGGTAGCTTCGCGCTCTTCTGTAATTGTCATGCCGCTGATGGCCGCATCAATAGAGCCTCCTTGCAATGCCGGAATCAAACTGTCAAACGGTAAATTCTCAAATTCAATCGTCTTACCAGCTTTTTCTCCAATCGCCCTCATCAGGTCAATATCAAACCCTTCGAACTCGCCTTCATTGGTAATTGACTCAAACGGTGGGAATCCGGGCTCTGTCCCCACAGACCAAACATCGCCATCTGACTGAGCGCCACCGCCACAGGCTGCCAGCAACCCAGTGGTTAGCAGACCTAGAGCCGCATTCTTGAGGAAAGCAGAGCGCATTATCTTCATCATAAATAACTGCATCACCCACAGGTGTTTGATATTAACTATCCGATTATTATCGTGTTCACACGCACCATAAAAGTGACGTATGTTACTTATCTTTGGTATTTATTTCAACGTTCGTTACGGTATTTGCTAGATATAAACATTGTGATAGGAAGCAAAATGCTACGCTTTTGAGTAGCCCAACTCGTGACTATTTATCAGCCCTATGTCAGAGATAGCTCCGGTAATTATCAGTACCCATTTGCAGAAAAAGTTTGGTGATCTAGCGGTGCTTCGCGGTATCGACTGTCAAATCAATCGGGGAGAAGTCGTCTCTATTATTGGCTCTTCTGGCTGTGGTAAAAGTACGCTGTTGCGCTGCTTCAATCGCCTTGAAGTGATTAGCGGCGGACAGCTCATTGTGAATAATATTGACCTTTCTCAAGCCGATCTTAGCCGTCGCAGATTATTAGAACTGCGCGCGCGCGTCGGCATGGTTTTTCAACAGTTCAATTTGTTTCCCCACCTTTCTGTGCTCGAAAACCTCTGCCTAGCGCCTCAGAAAGTACTGGGTCAGACCTCTTTAGAGAGTAAAGAAACGGCTAGTTTTTATCTGAACAAGGTTGGACTCAAAGAAAAAGCGAATACCTACCCTGAACAGTTATCAGGCGGTCAAAAGCAAAGGGTTGCGATCGCCCGTGCCCTCTGTATGAAACCCGAAATCCTTTTATTCGACGAACCAACTAGCGCCCTTGACCCTGAGCTAGTTGGGGAAGTTCTACAGGTGATGAAACAGCTCGCCCAAGAAGGCATGACCATGGTAGTGGTCACCCACGAGATGCAGTTCGCACGTGAAGTGGCCAGTCGAGTTATGTTTCTTAACAAAGGCCAAGTGGAAGAAGAAGGCAATCCTCGCGAGGTGTTGACCAACCCTCAAAGTGAGCGACTGCAGACTTTCTTAAGCCGTATCAATATGTCCCTGGCTTAATATCATTGGCTCTATAACTGGCCCTATCATTGGCCCTATCATTGGTCCTATCAATAGCTTGCCGAAGCCACTCAGCGATATTCTGGACTTAAGCTTTTCCAAGTTGTTTTATGAACATCGCTCATTTGCTTTCGGCTGCTTGTCTGACCTGGGGGGCATGTGCGATCGCAGCCTCAGCCATGCCCGAAATCGCCAGTGGCGATGGTCTAGTGAATGCAGGCGTCGAGGGCTGTCTCGAACGAGCCGATACCTTCATCAATTCCTTAGCTGTCAGCGTTGAGCGTGGCCCCATGGATCGCACAGGCTACTTTAATGACGGCTCTTTTCGCATTCTTTGCTACCCTAGCCCCTATGACCTAGAAAATCAGGGCAGCTTAGTGGTTGTATTCGTGGCCCACGAAAGCGACTTTGCTGTCGCCGATACTTTCGTCCAAATTACACTGGGCGAAATCGCTGATCGCACCGATCGCTAGCTGATCGCACCGATCGCTAAATGTGGCTGCTACACAGACTCAATGACTCACTTGGCCTGTTGTTCTGTAAAGGTTTCACCGAAATATCTGTCGTCTAGCCAAGTGAGAAACGCTGTAGTGATTCTTCTTGGGGAGGCTACGCCAACGCTAGAAGCCTTAACTCACTCGACAGAAGCTATAGCCTAAAAATCGTTCCTCAAAATAGCTTGCCCACGCCGATAAATCTCCTCTGCATAGTCTGTCCAGTCACCCTGCCCCCAAGAGCGAAAACAGCTTGTCTGGAGCAGTAGATTGTGCAGTAATGCATTGCGATAGCGATGTTGTTGCGTCAATGAATGCTTTTGCTCATCAGCTACAGCATTCATTACAGTATGAAACCGATAGCTGAGGTCTTCCATTTGTGTCACGACGCTGCTATGACTTACAGCCCCTGCCTGTCATGTATTCCATCTGCTTCTACACCCTTTTCTGCCCGCTGTCCTGTACCCACTTGGTGAGCGCTAGTACCCGCGCTAGTACCCACTACCTGAGCGCTAGGAAAATCTGCTGTCGTCACACCTGCCGCGGCTAGCAGCTCCAAATATTCTGTCCCATTGCAGGCAACTGTTCCGCGTCCGCTGCTTCCCATGTCACGCCAAGCGCGCTTAAACGCACTAGGAAACTCATTCATCATCCTCCCGCCATTTTCCCCATCGGCAATTTGGCTGACCAGCAGCGGCACTGGTTGATTGCCTAACAGCACAGGGGCGAGAGTTTTCGCCTCATCATAGGGCCGCATCTGCGCTACTAGTTTGGTATCTGCTTTTTGACTTTGAATCAGTATCGGTATGTCAGCGACATCCCCCGATGCGCTCTGTACTACCAATCTATGAGGAAGATGAGGGTGTTGAATCTTCTCTCCACTGATGGTTTGTACAGTCCCTTCGTGCACCATCATCCACTGATAGCCACAGTTCTTTAATGTATTGATAAATGCATAGAGTTTTTCCGTCTGCTTAGGCAGGTTCATTTCTGGCGGTGCAAACCCTCTCACCCTACTCAAAGCTGCCATGCCAAAAACAGAAGCAAAATGATGCTGCCAAGCTCGTATCTGTAGCTTTATATCTGCCAGCGGTACAGAATCTGCGAGCGTGTGCCCCCAAAACGTTCCTAGCCATTCTACGTAGGGTTGATATTGGCTTTTGCAGGTGATTCGCCGCAGCTTATTCAAAATATCTTCTCGGCCCATCTGTTGAAATCCCCAAAGTAATGTCCCCGTGTAATCGAGCATGACTCTTGGCCTGCAGCCTTGATTCACCAGTTCAGGAATGAAATCGCCCATGCGGCTGTAGCAATAGGCAAAGGGGCCTGCATCATGATTGTCCTCTTCATAGGGATGCTCAAACATGTGCTGAAGATTGTTGATCAACTCGCCGTTTCTTCCCGCGGGGATCGTTGGCTGGTGCATGTGTAATGCGATCACAAATCCTGCTGAAATATCCTCTAGCCGCAGCGTCGTCTGTGACAAAAACACCGGCTCGTTGTGAACCGTTGCTGCTTCAATGTCACTTTCCCAGCC
Organism: Phormidesmis sp. RL_2_1; assembly: GCA_012033015.1. Classification (GTDB taxonomy): domain Bacteria; phylum Cyanobacteriota; class Cyanobacteriia; order Phormidesmidales; family Phormidesmidaceae; genus Phormidesmis. The sequence continues at coordinate 2,012 of JAAUPS010000218.1, read as the reverse complement.
ACAAATATTGGGCAGTCCTTCAATCAATCCGGGCAGTTTTGCAAAAGTAAAGCGCACAGCAACCATGTGTCCCGCTAAAAATGAAGTGACTTAATACTTAGCTTTAAATACTTAGCTTTAATACTGAGTTTCACCACGGCTGAATCTTGTTGCGCACCGATGCAATGAAAGGTAAAAGCAGCCCGCCGTGTTGGGCAGATGATGGCGGCTAATTCTGTTTCCCCAAGTCAATGGCGAGTTCGTCTTTAACCCAGTTAATAATCTGCTCCCGCTCTCCTGGCATCAGATAAAATCGTCCGCTGTCTCTCATCCGCTGATGAATATTTTCCATATCCAACTGGGTAAGTAGCTCAGCCGTCTGCCCAATGCTACACAAAATATCGTCCTTACTCTCTTGTCCCAACTGACCATACAAATAGCGGCTAATTTGCTTTTCTAAACGGCTGAATGTGTAAGCGTCGGCTGCTTCTATTCTCCCCTGTCGTTCTGGCGAAATAGGCTCTCCAGACACCATTTTGGCGTAATCGGTATCCAGCATATTGATTTGAACGAGGTTGGGTTGATCGCTCATAAGCGCTATTCCTATAAAACCGAAGACCAGTTAAACCCGAAGACCAGTCAGGCGGCTGAAGACTGCTAGCCCATACAACAGACAAAGCCAAACAACTGATGCGATTAGCCTAATGCAATTGTTAGCCGCTATCCGGCGCTCTGTTTCGTAAATTAACCTTCCAAAGCTGCGAAATGATTGCGCGAAAGGGTTGATAGAGGGCTGACCCTTGAGAACGCTCTACTGGATTCTCATGCTTAAGTCCATCCAGGGTGAGCGCGTGATAGGCGCACTACTCGAAATATAGTCCACTCCTGTTTCTGCCACTGCCCGAATCGTTTTGAGTGTGACATTGCCTGATGCCTCAATTTTGATGCGCTGACTCGCTGCTCGAATATGGTTTACAGCTATTTTCATCTGCTCAAACGGCATGTTGTCTAACATGATGATGTCTGCCCCATGTGCGATCGCCTCATCTACCTGTGCCAACGTTTCAGTCTCTACCTCTATCGTCATCGGGTAAGGAATTCTATCTCTTATAGACTTAATAGCTGGCTCGATACCACCTGCTGCTGCAATATGGTTTTCCTTAATCATCACCCCGTCATCTAATCCCATGCGGTGGTTTTGTGCTCCACCCACATGAGCAGCATACTTTTCCAATATTCTGAGTCCGGGCGTAGTTTTTCTGGTATCCACCAATTGAGCCGGTAGATCGGCAATCATTTCTGCATATTGCCGAGTCATGGTTGCAATGCCACTCAACCGCATCGCCAAATTCAACGCCACCCTCTCCCCCGTTAGCAACGTACCTAAATCACAACTGATTTCTGCAATAGTTGTCCCCTGAGCCACCCATTGGCCTTCATCAACAAGACTCCGAAAAACAGTCCCAGACTCTAATAGATGGAAAACGCGCGCTGCGACCGGTAAGCCTGCGATCGCGCCATCTTCTTTGGCAAACCAATGCGCTTTTCCCCCCTTTGCCATCAGATCCGCCAATCCTTGAGTCGTCTGATCACCTCGGCCAATGTCTTCCTTTAGCCAGCCCGTCAATAGCCCATCCAAAATTATCCAGCTTGGTAGCATAACCTCTCCCCACCTTAATCATCCCTACCTTTTTACTACCATGGGTTTAGCACAGGTTTAGCACAGCCTAAAAACCATGCATAACCCCCTTAGAAAGCATGACAGCTAAGCGCGCTCCCCAAACAACTCTTCCCACAGCAGCTTTTAAGAGGAAATATCCCTCCAAAATATCCCTCCAGAGGCTTCTGCGCGCGCAGCAAATAATTACAAAAAATGCCAGAACCCTTTCAGAGTTTAGGGGTTCTGGCATTTTTAAGAAAAAGACAAAAAAATCAGTTGACACCATTGAGCGAATGGCGTTATATTCATTAGGCGCTGAAGGGAGCGGTTCACGGGAGTGAGCGTTTCTGGGGGCGAGGAGTAGCACCTAGAA
>JAAUPS010000217.1 GCA_012033015.1 Phormidesmis sp. RL_2_1 | reverse complement strand
TCAGTCAGCGGTAAAACCTTAGCATTGACTCATGCCCACCGAGTGCAGTTAATACTGACAGATAAATAACAGACTGACAGATAAATAACAGACTGACAGATAAATAACAGACTGACAGATAAATTAGGTTGAAATGTTCGTCGCTCGCCTATACAGGCGAATGCAAAAGCATGGCAAAAGCTTCGGTGAATCTACGAAAAGTGCTGAAAGTAGCCGCTGGCACCGTGGCCGTAAGCTTCATTAGCCTCATCAGCAGTGGCTATAGCCCATATGGCAATCCATTGCTCAAAAACAGCAGGGCGTGGGCACAAGCAGAATCGCCCCATATGCTCATAGCAGAAACCGCAGAAGAAACAAGCGTTTCAGCAGGTTTACAGTTTTCTGAAGAACAAACTTTACCCACACAGCTCGCCGATCTTGATCGCTATCCTCTTTTTTACCCGTTGAATTAGGATCCTTGGTTGCAGCCAACAGCCAACTTTCTCCTACCGCGCTCAGTCACCCTAGCCTACTGTGGATACAAGATCAGCTCGGCAGCCGCTATGGCAGCAATCGCTTGATCGAACAGTGGCAAGCCTATCAAACCTTCGACGGACTGAACTATGTAGATGTGGTTGTTAACCAGCCGATTTGGAACCTGCTCAACTACTTCGAGCGCTACGCCTTTATTTTGCAGTTTGGCAACGCTGCGAGAGACTATGGCTACAATCTGCGCGTTTTTCACAGCGGCGATGTTATCAATGTAAGAAATGTAAGAGGTCGTGACAATCGCATCTCTCGCAATACCGCCGCCCGAACCATTACCCTGCGAGGGGCTTATTTGTGCAGTTTTCCTGAGGGAAATGGCCTACCGCCTACTACAGCGGCAGAATATGCCTGCAGCATTGTGCTAGATGAATCTAGCAGTCGTCCGGGGCTTCGCAACCCGCTATAGTCCTGCGGTGAGACTCCTGTCGTTACGGTCTTTTAGGCTGTGGTCTTTTAGCCTGTACGCAGTTGCTGCCAAAGATCGAGATAAATCGCTTGTAACTCAGCCGGGAAAGGAAACAAGGGCTCACTATTATTGAGTCCAACACCTGCCAATAAGCTGTTGGCGACGCTATCGGATAGGTTAACTTCAGGGTTTAGAAAAACCGGCGATAATGCCCCCTACCGGCAACAGAAATTTTGGGGTCGCAGCTTCTGTTTGCCAACAAAAGTCTATCCATTGCTGAGCCAAAGGGCTCATCTGCGCGCCCTTGGGTCGCACCCACATATCGGCTGAGAGTAAGCTGCCTTCCTCTGGGAGCACCATCTTAAGATCGCGGTAACGATCAAGCGCTGTCACCACATCTGATGACCAGGCGACAACGGCTTTAACATCTTCATTGACTAAGGCTTTTAGTTGATTAGCCGAGTCATAGGTCTTAACCTGTTGCTGAAGCTGGGCAAAGGGCGCTGCAAATTGACTGACGAGCTGATCGATAGACAGGCTAATGCTACCGTTATCCAAAATTTCAAACGTTGGGTTAAAGTGGCCACTTTGGATTTTTGCAAGATGCCCAAAACAATCCGAGGGTGATCGGGAAGGGCAATTTGCTCGCGCAGGTCGGGTTGGAGTAGATCGATCCAAGTTTTAATCGGAGGATGGGCTGACGAAGCTTGCGGAAACTGGCTTTGGCGGTAAACAATCACCAGGGCCTGGAGCTTGTACGGTGCGGCCCAGATGGCATCTGCACTGGCGCTGCTAGCATCAGCACGGCTAGGATTGATGGGCTGTCCCGATGGCTGGCGGCGGATAAACTGCTGCCAGGGTAAGGGAAGTTTGGTTAGGGTGTCAGCGGGTAACTCTAGCGGAGCGAGAAGGTTTTGGGCGATCGCACTGGTCAGCCAATAGTCACCGAGGCTTAATAAATGATCAGGCTTAGGTACCGTTTCTGGTTGTCGCCAAGGCAAGAATCGGTCAAACGAAACTCCCTGCGGTGCCGGTGGCTGTTGCCAACGTTGCAACTGTTGAAACAGGCTACTCATCTGCCCAACTGACTGAAAGTTAACAGGCTCAGCCGTCTGCTTGCGAAATGTTTGCAGCACCTCAGGGGGGACAGCGCCTTCTAACAGCATCACATTAAGAGCATTACTAGCCGCCGAGCGACAGCCCGTTAAAACGTTGCTGAGCGCCAGTGTAGCGGTGCCAAAGAGTAGTTTCCTGCGATTGATCATCTGTAAGCTATGGTGGGCTATTGAGTAGGCTATAGCTTTGGTCGCTTGGCTGAGGTACAGCACGCTGGCTGAAGCCTCTACGTGACACCAGGCCAAGCGACGCGCTTGTACCCGTTGGCGTAGCCCCGCCGTCGGCGCTATGCATCTGGCACAAGCTATATTGCTAGCAACTGTTGTGCTTCGACCGTCAAAAAGCGCAGAAGGATAACTCCCTCTGCGCTTAAAGTCTAGATCTTAATTTACCTAGACCGGTGACTGATGAGATGTTTTAGCCCAGAATCTTCAGTGAAATAGTCTTCCAAAACCTGGTCTTCTAAAACTTAGTCTTCTAAAACCTGGTCTTCTAAAAACCTGGTCTTCTAAAAACTTGGTCTTCTAAAAACTTAGTCTTCTAAAAACTTAAGTATACTCGTCAATCAAGGCATAGCTTAACCAAACAGAGTAGCCCACCAAGGCAGAATAAGTCTAGCAGACAGTCTTATAAAGACTTGGTTTTACCTGCACCCCACTTATCGCCCATGATTTTAGGCATGATCAAAATGTGAGCCGAAATTGCTTCGAGATCATCCTCGTCAGATTGCGCATCTTAGGGAAGATATCACTACTTTTGGTACTCGGGTGAAGCTCAGAAATCTCCACCAAGCCATCGTAGGTGGTGGGGTTATGCAGATAGTCCACGAGGGCCGCGAGGTTATCGCGCGCGGGAAAAGCCCCTTCGAGCGACTCTGTATCTAGGCCCACATTGGGATTGGTTTTGGTGATGCCTGCCACATGGCAAGTCGCACAGGCAACATTAAATTTCTTACGACCTCGGAGAAAGTCTTCTACGGGTAAAGTCACCGTATCGCCAGCTTCATTGGCCTTGATGGTGCGGGTTGCAGCATCTAGCTCAGCCGCGATCGCCTCGCTGCCAAACAAACCGGCACCCAATACACCAGCTAGAACAATGACAGCCGCCATCAATAGCCCAGTGAATCTCTTAAACAAATTTCTCATTTTTATGCTCGCTTCTCAGACACGCAACACAGCAAAGGCTCAATTATCACTGAACCGAATTTATAGTTTCATCATGCCATGAATAGGGCGATAGAAGGAAAAGAGTCAGCCATAAGAATGGATTAAAACAGTCTCAAAAACCGCAGAGACGGGACTTGGTGTTTATCTTTCCTCAGATTTTTTACATACTTTTACAAAAGATCGCTCCATGGGCTCCTTTCAAGGGCTCCTTTCAAGGGCTCCTTTCAAGGGTTCAAGTCAAAGGTTTAATGGTCAGCCTTTTCAATTGGCTCCCTTTAAGACAGTCTCGACCTGCTTGGCTGAAACCACCACTTTATCTGCGGGTCTGTGCAGGCGAATCAACTGCGCCAGCGTCTGCTTTAGCTCAGTGCGCGGCACAATTTTATCGACAAAGCCATGGCGCAACAAATATTCTGCTGTTTGGAAGCCATCGGGCAGTTTTTCTCGCACAGTTTGCTCCACCACCCGGCGTCCGGCAAAACCAATGGTGGCCTCGGGCTCTGCCAGAATGATGTCGCCCAACATGGCAAAACTCGCGGTCACGCCACCTGTGGTGGGATGGGTAAGGATGGGAATATATAGCAGCCGCGCCTCTCGATGACGCTCCAACGCTGCAGAAATTTTAGCCATTTGCATCAGGCTGAGCATTCCTTCCTGCATCCGCGCCCCGCCCGAGGCACAGACAATAAAGACAGGCAGCCGCTCAGCGGTGCCGCGTTCAATTAATCGGGTGAGCTTTTCGCCCACCACAGAGCCCATGCTACCGCCCATAAAGCGAAAGTCCATAGCCCCTAAAGCTGCCATTTCACCGTTGATGCGACCAAGGCCCGTTTGCACACCATCGACCAGTTTGGTTTTGGCTTGGGTATCACGAATGCGATCGGCATAGGCTTTGCGATCGCGAAACCGCAGCGGATCTTTTGGCCCAATTTGGGTATCTATCGGACTCCAAGTGTCGGGGTCGATCAACTGTTCGATGCGATCGCTACTAAAAATACGATGGTGAAAGCCACAGTCAGGGCAGACCTTCTGATTAGCCCGCAAATCCTTGGTGTAAGTGAGCACATCACAGCGCTCGCACTTTGTCCATAGCCCATCAGCAATCTCTCGCTCATGCCGATCCTCGCTAATTAAGCCCGTCTTCTTACGATTGGCAAACCAGTCAAACAGTGACATTTTCCCGCTCATCAAACCTGGAGTAAGTCGCTGCCTGTAAAACTCACTGACTGCAGTGATTTCCACCAGGCAAATCTATTACTCATCCTACTGGTTTGCCCACCCTATTGGACGATTTGGCCCAAGATTCTTATCGGGCGATGCTGTAAACCTCTCACAGCATCGCTGAGTGATACACGCCACATCGCAGAAGCCCAGCCAAAGCCCAAACCCCTCATCAACAGCGCCAATCTATAGGCCCAACGGAAAAAAATCGCCAGATAAGCGCCTATCAACTGCTCACCATAAAACATCGCCAGCAAGGCGCCCAATGCCAAATAAGGCCCAAAAGGAATATGCTGCTTCGGCCCCAAGGCACCGAGGGCTAACGCCGTACCACCAATCACCGCGCCCATGGCCGCCGCCAAAAAAGTTGATAGTAGTAGCCCCTGCCAGCCCAGCCAAGCAGCCATCATTGCCGCTAATTTGGCGTCGCCGCCCCCCATCGCTGGTTTGCCAAAGGCTCTACTCCCCATGACCCCAATCAAGTCAAATGCCCACAGGCCGACCATGCTGACGATCATCGCCGACATCACTCCCCCGGCTACATGGGATAGGCTAGGCTGCGATAGATAGCTCAACCATCCTTGAAACCCCCATCCCAGCAGTAACCCAGAAGCAGTGAGGACATTTGGCAATGTCATCGTATCCAAATCAATCAATGCTAATGTCAGTAGCCAGCAAACAAAAATCCAGTGGCCCAGGGTTTGCCAAGTGGTACCAAAGACCAAAAACACCGCCACAAACAGACAGCCCGTTGCAAACTCCACCATCGGATAGCGCATGGCAATGGGTAATCGGCAGCTTCGGCATTTTCCTTTCAACCACAGCCAGCCCAATACGGGCACGTTGTCGTAGGGTTTTAGCCCGGTTTCGCAGCGTGGGCAGCGAGAAGGTGGATAGATTAACGAAAGCCCCACAGGTAGTCGATAGACGACCACATTTAAAAAGCTGCCAATCGCCGCCCCTAGGATAAAGACAATCAAAATGGGAACTAGAGTATCCACAGCGCTCAGGCACACCAGTTAAAGGCCATGATTAACATGCCCATTCCTGAGCAACGCTCTGGCAATGTGCCGAATTCATCCGAACGCAAAGAGCTATTTCCAAGAGCTAGTCCAGAGAGCTCATTCAGAGAGCTCATTCAAAGAGCTATTTCAGAGAGCTAGTTCAAAGAGCTAGTTTTTAACAATCTTTAAGTTTGCAACCTTTAAGCTTGCAACAGCGCTGTTAGGTTATGGCGGCTCTTTTGCCCAAATTACACCAGGCTAGGTTCAATTTGGCTAAAAGGAACAAAGCATTCCTGCGGGAGCAACACCGGCTTGTCGCCAAAAACAAGCTTGCCGCGATGGTTTAAGCGACCAATGGCCACACCAATAGGACGCTGCATCACTTCTGGATGAACTTCATAAAAGGTGTGGTAAATGTGCCGCGCGGCCTTGATCAAGGCTGGGTCAAGCAGCACAGAATCATCGCCAAAGGCAAGTCTATCAATACTTTCAGGTTGCATATGTGACGCTCTCATCTCTCGTGACGACAGACCTCTTGTCTGGCCATTAGCCTGGCCATTAGGTGGTGTCATAACCCTGTTCATCCAGGTTTTCTCCCTGTTAATTTAATTTAGTTAATTTCATTGATGTTGGCAGGTTTTATGTCTGCAGGGCCTTGTGCAGAGCCTGACCCATCCCTTCGCAACCAACAGCCGTCATCCCTTCAGACATAATGTCTCCAGTCCGATAACCTTGGTCTAGCACGGTGAGCACCGCTTGCTCAATTCGTTCAGCCGCAGCGGGCTGATTGAGACCGTAGCGCAGCATCATTGCAGCACTTAGCACTTGGGCCAGGGGATTGGCCTTATCCTGCCCAGCAATGTCAGGCGCTGAACCATGTACCGGTTCAAACACACCCGGACCGCTCGCACCCAGACTGGCAGATGGTAGCATACCGATGCTTCCTGTGAGCATTGCTGCTGCATCGGATAGAATATCGCCGAAAAGATTGCCTGTAACAATCGTGTCAAATTGCTTGGGCGCACGCACCAATTGCATAGCGGCATTATCGACATACAGGTGGGAAAGCTCGACGTCGGCGTAGTCTGCGCTAAGAGCAGTGATGCGATCGCGCCATAGCTGAGAAACTTCCAGGACATTGGCCTTATCCACCGAGCACAGCCGCCCCTGGCGTTTACGCGCTATCTCGTAGGCGACCCGCCCAATCCGATCAATTTCGCTGCTGGTGTAAGCCATAGTGCTTACCCCCCGCTGCTCTCCATTTTCTCCTGTAAAAATGCCTTTGGGCTGACCAAAGTAGATCCCGCCTGTAAGCTCGCGTACCACCATAATATCGACCCCTGCCACAATTTCTGGCTTGAGTGACGAGGCTTCAATGAGCTGCGGCAAAATGGTCGCCGGTCGCAAATTGGCAAACAGCCCTAAGCCTGAACGTAATCCTAATAGGCCGGTCTCTGGTCGCTGTGCTCGGGGCAGCCCATCCCATTGGTACCCACCAATCGAAGCCAGCATGACCGCATCGCTACTGCGGCAAGCCGTTAAGGTTTCCTCAGGCAGCGGCGAACCGGTTGCATCAATAGCCGCGCCCCCTAGCAATGCTTCGGTAAATTCAAACTCAATATGGTGCTGCGCGCCGACCTGCTTCAAAACAGCGACAGCGACAGTCATAATCTCCGGGCCGATGCCGTCACCAGGGAGAAGTGTGATCCGAAAGGGGCCTGTCATAGTAGACATCAAAGCAGATATCTCAAAAAGGACATCTAAAAAAGGGACGGGGCCATAATACCTGATGAGCGGTTTCTGCAAAGAATCGCGTTAAGATGACCCATGTTAACGGACGCGGTGGGCATAATGCTTACCCCAGGTATGGCTTTCCTTCGAGATGACTTAGCTCAGCTTGCAGCGTATCAATCCCCCCATCCAGCCTCTTCTCACCCGGCCTCTTCTCACCCAGCCTCCTTTGACCCAACCTCCTCTCACCTAGCCGAGCACGAGCACCCTGAGTCTTTTGATCACAAAATCTGCCTGCAGCCAGCACTCGACCCGCTAGATACGAACGAGAGTCCGATTGACTTACCGCAAGCAGTCAAAGCAGCTTTGGCCAGTCAATATGAAAAGGCGATCGCAGCCAACCGCTATCCTGATGGTAACCCGCTTGCCCTCAAACAAGCGATCAGGCAATACGCTATCCATTCGGGGGCGATCGCGGCTGAAACCATTTCTATCCATAACATCACCCTAGGCAACGGCTCCGATGAACTCATCCGCTCTGTGATTATGGCCACTTGCCTAGGCGGTCATGGCTCTATTTTGGTCGCGCCACCCACCTTTTCGATGTACAGCATCTTAGCCAACACTTTGGGTGTTCCTGTGCATAGCGTCGGACGCAACGACCAATTTGAGGTGGATATCGCCGCCGCCCAAACTGCGATCGACACAGCCGATGGCCCACCGATTCGCGTTATCTTCATGGTGCACCCCAACTCACCTACAGGCAACGCCCTCACCCAGCGAGAAATTGACTGGCTCCGGCAATTGCCCTCAGACATTTTGGTGATGGTGGATGAAGCCTACTTTGAGTTCAGTGGCCAAACCACACTAGCCGACGCCCTCAGTCGGCCCAATTGGTTGATTACCCGTACCTTTTCAAAAGCCTTTCGCTTAGCGGCCCATCGCGTTGGCTACGGCATCGCTCACCCCAGCATCATCACCGCCTTAGAAAAACTCAGGCTGCCCTATAACCTACCGAGCTTTTCTCAAGCTGCAGCTCAAACAGCGCTGGCCCACAGTGAGCAGCTACTGACCCAAATTCCTATCATCTTGGCTGAGCGTCATCAGCTCATTCAGGCCCTGAGCCATCACCCCTATCTCCAGGTGTGGCCTAGCGACAGTAATTTTATCTATGTGCGGTTAAGCGAGCATGGCCTTGCAACCCTAGGGGTGAGCGAACAAGCCCAGGGGCTATCCATCCTATTTGAGCAGCTCAAAGCAAATGGCACGCTCATTCGTAATACTGGCGGCGGCCTGCGCATCAGCATCGGTACTGCCGCTGAAAATCAACGAACGTTGGCTAACCTGCAAACAGGTCTCCCAGGGTGAAGCACCCGTAAGGCCAGAAGAAACAAGAAAGGCCAGAAGAAACAAGCGCCGTTTTAAGGTTTTAATTCAGGTTTTATACTCAGCCCATTCTTTCGCTCATCAGCGCGCTGATCATGCCTAAAGATGTCCTCACAGCAATCCTCACGACAGCCCTCACGACAGCCCTCACAACAGCCCTCACAACAGCCCTCACAACAGCCTGATAT
>JAAUPS010000216.1 GCA_012033015.1 Phormidesmis sp. RL_2_1 | reverse complement strand
GAAGTGGATCACCGATATCAGGGGCTAACTTGGCTTCAGGGTAAAGATCGGCCAGGTATAAAAAATGGCGACCTATTCGGTAATCAAAATATCGCCATGCTTCACGGCAGGCACCTTTCCCATTGGATTAATGGCCAGATATTCTGAACCTCGCTGTTCATTCGCCTTCATGTTTAGCACATGCAAATCGTACTTAGCGTTGAGTTCTTTCAAAAGAACAAGGACACCAGAAGATCGTGCATTGGGCGTATGAAAGAGAGTAACCCGGCGATTGGAGTTCATAGAATGATTTCCCTGCTGAGACTATTGAGCATAAATCATTTGCAGTTTAATTGTAAGCGAGGCAAAGGCTAACGGCTCAAATCAGCAGCGGTAAAAAGCCCATGACGCTTTACTAGAAGTGTTTTAACTGTGTGCTGCATTTGAGGTTAGGTGGCTTATCTTTGCAACATTGCCCAAACAAAGCCTGCTCCACGCCCCTGCACTCTAGCTATCTTGATCCACAATAGGGTCATGTGTTCTAGATGTAGGCTCATAGAGAGATTGCCTGTATCAACAGGTTCCCATCCCAACTGTTGACAGAGATCTGTCACCACTGCTTTGGCCCCAGTATCATTCCCTGCAATTAACATGGCGGGTTGCACATCTCCATATCCTGGATAGCGGTTATCCTCAAAGTTTTCGTAGCCATAAATGGTAAAGGCTTTGACAACGCGCACATCAGGCAATAGTTGTTGAATGGTTTCGCTGCCAGAGAAACGACTTTGCAAGCCATGCGTCAGGTTTGCACCAACGGGATTGGTACAGTCCACTAAAATTTTCTCACTCAAGGCTGATTTGAGCGGAGTCAGGGCTGATTCAATCGCGCCAAAGGGGATCGCCAAAAACACCACATCTGCTGACTCAATGGCTGCTAAAGGTGACTGAACCAAGAGATTCGGATTGCGATTGAGGGCAGATTGAACGGTCTGCGATGAGGAATCACGAGCGGCAATGGCAACCGCATGACCCAGCTTTTGTAATTGGTTGGCTAAGGGTGCACCCACATTGCCAACCCCAATAAATGCAATTTTCATGGGTTAGATTGCTAATGCTTCCAGAACGCGTTTTGCCGTTGCCGCACCAGAATTTTGCTGCTGTCCGGTGATCAAATTACCATCCTGCACTGCATGGGAGGCAAAAGCTGCCGCCGTCACAAAATTTGCGCCTAACTTTTTCGCTTCATCTTCGATCCGAAAAGGCATTACTGTCTGACCGACAACTTGATCAGCGTAATCTTCCTCACTGTTGGCAAACCCTGTGATCGTTTTACCTTGAATTAAATAAGTGCCATCGGATAACTGGGCTTCAAGCAACACGCAAGTCCCATGACAGAGCGCTGCAGTCGGTTTTCCCGTTTCATAGAAGTGGGTGAACAATTGCACCAATGTTCTATCTTGACGGAAGGTGAACATTGGCGACTGTCCTCCACACACCACAATCGCATCAAATGCATTCATATCTAGATCAGCGATCGCCGCCGTATTTTCCAACCGTTGCATGAACTCTGGTTGGTTGATGAATTGCAACGAAAGCGTGTCATCTTTGGAATAGCCAGAGGCATCGCGCGGATCGCTCAAACTATCGAATTCGACCTTGCCACCCTGGGGGCTGGCAATCGTGACCTGACAGCCTGCACGGGTAAAGACATCGTAGGGATGAATCAGTTCCGATGCCCAGAAGCCGACAGGTACACCCAGGGTTGAGGAAATCGCTGGATTGGCAACAATCAGCAGAATATGTTGACTCATAGGACTCCATTTTTAATGGGAAAGTAGCGCAATCAAGCCGAGTCTTGAGTGTAGATCGACTATTATTTATTTGTCTAATAGATATTTTGTATAAATTTCATTCACACCATGAATCTTTCTGGAGTCGATCTCAACCTCTTGGTGGTCTTGGATGCGTTGATGACTGAGCGCCATGTCACTCGTGCCGGAGAACGCATTGGGCTAAGCCAACCCGCGACAAGCAATGCGCTAGCTCGTCTGCGAAATTTGACGCACGATGCTCTCTTTGTCAGAAGTGGAGGTGCATTACATCCAACCCCTGTGGCGATCGCGCTAGCTCAACAGATTCAGCCCGCCTTGCAGCAAATTCAAACGGCTCTGTCACCCGCTCAACCCTTTGACCCGATGACGAGCGATCGGGTCTTTAACATTGGCATGAGTGATTATGTTGAATTTGTGCTCTTACCTCGGTTATTAGAAAAGCTGGAAACTACTGCACCTCATCTCAAGATTCAGGTGCGATCGGGCGATCGGCGACATAGTTTGGCTCTATTGGATAGTGGCGAAATCGATCTTCTGTGTGGAGTCTTTCCAGAAGCAATTGCTTGGCATCGAGAACAGTTGCTCTTTCAAGAACAGTTTGTGTGTGTCTGTCGTCGTGATCACCCGTTAATTGATGATTCAATTTCACTTCAAGATTATGTTTCTGTTTCTCATTTGTTGGTATCAGTTAAAGAGGATATGGTGGGTCGTGTCGATCATTTATTAGAAGAACAAAATCTCACACGACATATTTCTCTATCAATTCCGCACTTTTTGGTAGCCCCTTCTATTTTGGCTCGGACAAATCTCATTACCACGATGGCAGAGCGAGTTGCCTGCGAGTTTGTCCCAACTCAAAATTTAAAGATCTTGCCCTGCCCACTCCCTTTAAAGGGGTTTTCTGTCTTTATGCGTTGGCATCAAAGCACCCATGACAACGCTATACATACTTGGTTTAGAAGCATACTGACAGAAGTGGCCATAAAGGTTTGAACGCAACTTGACTTCACAATCGTTATATTTAAGCCCCTGAAGCTACTCTTTCGATCGCTGTTGCTAATGGGAGCTAAAGTAACCTAACGGTGAAGTTGTGCGGCGGCAAGTAGCTTTGGCTTTCCGTGAGCTGCTTATGTTCCGCCGTTGAACTCCATCGTAAGGCGACCGGCAAACCAATAGCTTGAGCACCATGCGAAGATTTATGGTGGATGTAATCCTGTTTTGAACCAAAATCGTCTCGTCTCTCGGATAGAATCTTCTTCTGGATAACAGGTGTCATTCAAATCCAGGCGCACGCAAGTTGCACGACCAATAGGTGTAATGCCCTCTATCAAAACTCCTTGATCTGTCCAAACAAAATGTTCATCCCATACTTGCAGCCGAGGGTTGAAAATAGGGACTGTTGTTTGTGTCTCTGGATCGATGCTAGCAATAAAGTTATAGCGTCTTTCATTGCAGCGACGGCATGCCAATGCAAGATTCTCAAGTTCATCAGAACCACCCAAAGATTTCGGTGTAATGTGATCGATCGTAAAACGGCTTGCACTTAAACGCGCTGAAGAATGGCAATATTCACACAAATAATTGGCTCGCTCTCGAACCGCTCGTTTCGTTTCATCGCTAATTGGCATACTGAGCAGCGAGCATTGCGTTCATATGAGTAAAAATGCGGTCTAGCTCTGAGATAGCATCTAGTTCTGCTATTTCCTCGATGGTGAGTTGGTCAGCTTTCTTTTTGTCGAGCAAGCTTTCCATGCGAAGCTGAAGCGTTTCACTGAATTTGAACAAATGCCACGCACCAACTGGTTCGAGCCGAATTTCGTGTATCAATGATGATGGCTGCTTTAGTGTTGTAACCATTTTTGTCTTGTGGAACCCTAGTGATAGGCATTTGGATTTCAGGTGTAGCGCTATTATACTTCGGCTGCCTTGGTAGATTCAGCAATTGGTCATAGACCAATGAAAGACACATTAGATGTCAAAACCACATATCCACAACGCAACGGCCATCGCGTGGTAAGTCGTCGAAGCTACTGAGGCCATCAAAATGGTCAATTGGCAAATGGGCAATTAACTCTGGCTCAGTCAGACGTAGATTAACAGCCGTCCAGTGTCTCCCATCCTCACCTGCCCTTGTAGCAGCATAGTGTGTAACGCAGCCGCAATTTTTGCAGAAATGAAAATCGATTGACCCACCATCACTCCTGCGATAACAAGCCGTTTCACCAGATAGGTGAATGTCATGGCCAATATAGCCGTAAGCCCAGAGGGCACCATAGCGGCGGCAAATAGTGCAGTTACACGCAGTGACAGATTCCGGTGGAGTATCCAGTCTCCAGATGACGCGATCGCAGTGGCAGGTACCTTGCATATTCGGGGAGTTTATTTAGTGGTTTCTTAGCGGTTTCTTAGCGGTTTTCTTAGTGGTTTCTTAGTGGTTTCCTGAACTTCGGCGGGCGTTAGTCGTAAGCATGTCAGCTCTATAAAGGCCGGGTATTTAGTCGATAGTGATGGGCACGCCTAACGTGTTCGATACTAATCATCGTACGGTTCTTCAACAAGCCGCCGAGAGATCCACCATAGGTTACCAGATGGGTCAGTCACGCCAGCCTGTCTATCCTTGTACGGCATGTCCGTTGGCTCAAAGATCTTTTCTCCACCGTTCTCAAGTGCGGCCCTAAATGTGCGATCCACATCCTCCACGTATATGTAGTACGTACCTGGCATCGCCTGCATCGTGTTCTCGCTGGCTTCACTGATCATGAAAGCTGATGTGCCAATTCTGACTCGAATATTGGCCACACGACCGTTGGGAAAAACCGTCTTTCCCTCGACGCTGGCACCGAAAACTGTTGACAGGAATTTTGTCAGTTCCTCGGCGCAGTCCACAATCATATATGGAAAGACCGTTCCGTATCCCTTTGGAATATACATATCGGTTCGCCCCAAAAAGCTTGAAAGAGAACTTGAATAAGATTCTGGAGCAAGAGAGTTAGGATTGCTTATTCTAGTATTGCCAGATCTCAATAAGTTACCTTGTATATCATAGATATTGCCTGTCTTTGTTTCAAGAATAGTACCGTCATTTTGCTTATGCTATAGGTCAGGTCTAATGTGAAGTGATGACCATCCTGATTGGCTTTCACCAAAGCCACTAGCGGGACTTCAAACGCGACTACGTGCAATCATGTCTGTGAGTGATGGCGCAAGGTGTTTCCCAAGCTCGTCAGCTACAGTCGCTTCATCGACTGGACACCGTCATGCCTACTGCCGCTATGCGGCTACTTGAAATCTTGCTTCGGCGGATTGTACCGGCATCAGCTTCATCGATGCGACGAGTCTGAAAGTGTGTCACAACCGTCGGATCTCACAGCACAAAGTGTTCAAGCAGATGGCGGCTCGCGGCAAGACCTCGGTCGGCTGGTTCTATCGGGCAATGCAGACGATCGCAAACTCGTCGTAGACTTGCTCTATATCCAAAAGGACGATTAGAGCCTAATGCTACGGTCATTAGGCCGTCTCTAAAGGAATCTGAATCACAAATTCAGTGCCTTGGCCAAGCTCAGAATTAATGACTATTGTCCCACCATGCTTCTCAACAATGATTTGACGCACAATGGCTAAGCCTAGCCCAGTTCCTTTACCAACTGCTTTCGTCGTAAATAAGTTCTCGAATACCCGTTGCTTCGTCTCTTCTGTCATCCCGATACCGTTATCTTTTATGCGGATCACCGCCTGACTCGCACAACTCGACACCTGGGTTGAAATCATGATCCGGTTGGGCGCTGCTTTAATCTCTGAAAAGCTTTTGCCTTGGCTCGACTCTTCTAGCGCATCGATCGCATTGGCCAATAGATTCATGAATACTTGGTTCATTTGACCGGGAAAGCACAGGACTGGCGGCATCTTTTCATATTGTTCAACTACCTCAATCGCAGGACGGTGCTCATCGGCCTTCAAGCGATGCTTCAAAATCAGAACCGTACTGTCTAGGCCATCCTTCAAATTAAAGGCAACTTTATGTTCTTGATCCGCGCGGGAGAAGGTTCTGAGACTCGTACTGATATTCCGAATTCGCTTGATGCCCTCACCCATCGACTGCAGAAGTTTCGGCAAGTCTTCACGCACATAGTCTAAATCTATCTCGTCTATCTTTGAGTCTATCGCCTCTCCTGGGTTGGGCAAGGTTTCTTGATATAGCGCGATCAATCCGAGCAAATCTCTCACATAGTTTTGGGCAGGAAGCAAGTTGCCCGCCAAAAAGCCTACAGGATTATTCATTTCATGGGCTACTCCGGCAATTAGATTACCCAATGCCGACATTTTTTCTTGCTGCACCAACTGCAACTGCGATTGCTGTAACTGCGAGAGGGCCGCACTGAGTTCTACTGTCTGGCGTTCTAGCTTTTGATTTAGTTCGTGCAGCGCGATTTCTGCCTCCTTACGCACTGTAATATCTTGGTAGGTGCCCAGAATCCCGATCACTTTTCCCCGCTCATCATGGAGCGGCGCTTTATTCGTTTCCAGCCAAGCCTGCTTGCCATCTCCCTGAAGTTGGGGCTCTACAATCCCTAGTTCAGCCCTATCGGCTAACATTACTCGGCGATCGCACTCGCGAAAGAACTGAGATTCTTCTTCCTTCCAAGCCAAATCGTAATCTGTTTTCCCGATAATATGTTCAGGAATTCCAATCCCGGCATCTTCTGCAAAGTTGCGATTACAACCCAGATAAACCGAATTACGGTCTTTCCAGAAGATGGCTTCTGGCAGGGTATCCATCACTAGCTGTAATAGCTGGCGGGCCTCGTTCAATTCGCGTTCAACTTGTTCGCGCCGATTCATTTCCTCAACGTGAGCTTGCTCCAGAGATTGGATTTTTGCCTCAGACTGGCTCAGCAATTGCTCTAAAGAAATGCTAGTTTCGGTTGGTGAAGTTTCGGTTGGTGAAGTTTCGGTTGGTGAAGTTTCGGTTGGTGAAGTTACTGATTCATCAAGTAATGGCATCACTATATATCCATATCAAAGTATAGGCTTGTGATTAGAATGCCCAGATAAAAATGACGGTGAAAGTTATTACGATGAGAACCGTAAAAGGTAACATATAGCGGCAGTGTAGCTGACGGCATTGCTGAGTTCAGGTATGGATTAGGAGGTCGCCAAGGAACTGTTATTTCCCAGAACTTAAGGTCTGAAGTGAACCAGCAGTCGCAGCGAATGCTAATTCATCTCCAGTGACTTGAAGTAACATACGTGTCTGACGATGCCACCGAGCCAAATGAGAAACGCTATAGCTTCTGTCGAGTGAGTTAGGACAATCGTAATTGCTGGAAGCCGACTAGTAATAGCTAACTCACCAAGACAGCGGTGAGACCCTGCGTCGTCGTACGGCGCTAAGGAAAGCTCACCAAGACAGCGGTGAGACCCTGTGTCCTGGTTTTTTGAGGCTTTACTGTTCGCTCAACTGTGATGAAAATAGCTTTTGTTCCATAGCAGCGATCGCTAAAGTCGTGGCAATTACCGAATCAGGATTGAGACTTACCGAATCAATGCCTTGCTCTACCAAAAACTGAGCAAATTCAGGATAGTCGCTCGGTGCCTGACCACAAATGCCAATTTTGCGCTGTGCTCCTTTTACCCGCTCAATCGCCATGCGAATAATCTCTTTGACGCCAGCACTGCGCTCATCAAACAGATGGGCCACTAAAGCCGAGTCGCGATCCAAGCCAAGCGTAAGCTGGGTGAGATCGTTAGAGCCAATTGAAAACCCATCGAATAGCTGAGCAAATTCTGTCGCTAAAATCACGTTGTTGGGAATTTCACACATGACGTAAACCTGTAGCCCTAACTCTCCTTGCACGAGTCCGTGGCGCGCCATTTCAGCTAGCACACTGCGCCCTTCAGCCGGTGTTCGGCAAAAGGGCACCATCACAATTACGTTTGTCAGCCCCATATCTTGACGTACGCGTTGGAGCGCTAAGCACTCTAACGCAAACGCCTCCCGGTAGGCAGAATCGGTGTAGCGAGAAGCGCCACGCCAACCCAACATCGGATTTTCTTCTACTGGCTCAAAGTCTTTTCCACCGAGCAGATTGGCATATTCATTGCTCTTAAAGTCCGACAGGCGAATGACCACCGGTTTGGGATAAAAGGCTGCGGCAATGGTGCCTACGCCCTGAGCTAGGCGATCGACAAAGTAGTCGGGTTTGTCAGGGTAGTTGTGGGTCAGCGCGGCGATCGCCCGTTTGGCTTGACCGTCTTTAAGCTGCTCAAAGTGCAACAGCGCCAGCGGATGCACTTTGATTTGGTTCGCAATAATAAACTCTTGCCGCGCCAAGCCCACCCCATCACAGGGAATCGCTGCCAGTCGAAAAGCTTCCTCTGGATTGCCCACATTCATCAATATTTGGGTGCGGGTGCGGGGCAGGTTGTCGATTTTAGTTTCTGTGACCTCAAAGGGTAATAGCGAGCTATATACCTTACCGACTTCTCCTTCAGCGCAGCTCACGGTCACCAACTGCCCCGGCGCAATGGCCATCGTGGCACTATCACAGCCCACAATCGCCGGAATTCCCATTTCACGAGCGATAATTGCCGCATGACAAGTGCGTCCCCCTTGGTCAGTGACAATCGCCCGCGCCCGCTTCATAATCGGCTCCCAGTCAGGATCGGTGCGCCTAGTGACCAACACCTCACCGGGCTGAAAATCAGCAATATTCTCCACCGACTGAATCACCCGCGCTGGCCCTTGGCCGATCATTTCGCCCACAGCTTGGCCTATCACTAGCGGTTGTAGCGCCTTGACGTCAGCCTGCAGTCGGTAGCTGCGCAGTAATGTTTCTGACTTTTGCGACTGCACCGTTTCAGGGCGCGCTTGAACAATGAACAGTTCTCCTGTAAGACCGTCTTTGGCCCACTCCATGTCCATGGGCGTGTAGGTGCCATGTACCTTAGAGTAATGCGTTTCAATCAAGCTGGCCCAGCGGGC
>JAAUPS010000034.1 GCA_012033015.1 Phormidesmis sp. RL_2_1 | reverse complement strand
CGTCGCTTGGCGGCGCTAAGGAATGCTCACCAAGACAGCGGTGAGACCCTGCGTCGTCGTACGGCGCTAAGGAATGCTCACCAAGACAAGGAATGCTCACCAAGACAAGGAATGCTCACCAAGACAAAGTCAGAATGCATCCTTACTCCGCTCTGTAAAGGTAACGCATTACGCTGTAGGTCTTTTTACCATAATGCTTTTGACTGGCTATTGCTTTCGTTCGTGCTTTTTCCTATCGGGTATATCACCATGACCGCTGCTCCGGTAATTTTGACTGAACAATTGACTAAGCAATTTGACGACTATGTCGCGGTTGATCAAGTCAATTTGGAGGTAAGACCTGGCGAAGTCTATGGCCTCATTGGTCCGAATGGTGCTGGGAAAACAACGCTGATTCGGCTACTTGCTATGGCCTCATCGCCTACTATTGGCGATATTTATATCGATGGGCAGGCTATCGTTCGCGGTCAGCCCAATGCTGAGATCAAGCGCCGCATTGGTTTTTTGCCCGATGACTTTCCGCTGTACGACGATTTGAGTGTCAAGGACTATCTGGAGTACTTTGGGCAGCTTTATTACCTCAATCCTGAGCAATTGCAGCAACGGGTGAGCGAAGTACTTGACTTGGTGAATTTACAGAATAAGCGCCATAGCCTGATTAGCAGCCTGTCACGGGGGATGAAGCAGCGTTTGAGTTTAGCGCGTACTGTGATTCATCGGCCTCATTTATTGTTATTAGATGAGCCGGTATCGGGACTAGATCCGATTGCTCGCATTGACTATTGCGAAACGATTAAGCTGCTGCAAAAGCAGGGCATTACGATTTTGATCTCATCCCATATCCTCAGTGATTTGGAGGATTTTTGTACGACGATTGGGATTATGGAGCAAGGCCGCATGGTGGAAAGCGGGCAATTGCAGTCGCTGTACCAGCGCGAAGGACAGCAACTTTTGATTGCGGTAGTAGATGAACCGGCTGATCGCAATTTAGAGAGATATCTCCAAACACACCCCTTGGTGCAGTCGTACGAACGTATTGCTAAGACTGGCAAAACCGGTGTGACCTTTACAGGGACTGAAGCTGAGGCGGCTGATTTGCTGCGAATGTTGGTAACAGGTGGAATTCGAGTCAGTGAGTTTCACTACACCCAAGAGACCTTAGAAGATATCTTTATTCGGCTGGGTTATCAAAAAACAGCTTAATTTTCATTGATGGCTTTCTCCTTCAATTTTCTTTTTTTGTGATGTTATGGCTCATTGGATTGCTCAACTGGGGACAACGAATCCTCAATTTTTGCGCGAGTGTCGCGGCCGACTAAAGCCTCGAACTGTGATTGCTTCAGTTGGCCTATCGCTTATTTTGCAGTTTCTACTGTACATTTCGCTGGCAGAAATTGGCGAGCCGATTGAAGCTGACGAGCAGCTCGTGATTTGTCGGGTGCTGACGTGGGTCATACCTTATGGCCTATTTGTGTTAGGCGGCTATTACATTGTCGATGATTTGGCGAAAGAAGAAAAAAGCGGCACGCTGAATTTTATCCGGTTAAGCCCGCGTCCTGCTTGGGAAATTTTGCTGGGGAAGGTTTGGGTGTGCCATTGCTGCCGGTGCTGCTGATTGTGGCGGCGATGCCTTTACACGTCGCTTCTGGTCTGTGGGGAGGGGTTTCTCTCCTGTGGTTAGTGAGCTACTACATCCTGGTTACTTTTGGCACTGCTGTTGTCTTTTCGTTGGCGATGTTGTTTGGCCTAGTGGGCAGCCGATCGCCTTTGGCTAAACAGCAGACTTTGAGTGCGGTTGGCTTTGCTGGACTAGCGTTATTGGTCATGGCACCTGCGTTTGTCACTTGGAATGCTGAGGTGACCTGGCGCGGTTTTGGCACGGTTTCGCCGCTGTTTAATGAATTTAGAAACTATTCTACGCCTTTGGCGTGGCTGTATTTGCCCATTACTGACAATATGCTAATGGCGCACTTGTTTACGATTGGCAACTTGGTGATTGTGGCGGTGTTGGTGTGGCGAATGCTGTTGCGCAAGTTTGTGATTCCCGAGGCGACGCTGGTGAGTAAGCGTCTGAGCTACGTTGGGGTGTTTTATCTCAATGTTTTAGTATGGGGATTTTTTCAGAGCAGCAGCTTATCTGATAGGGCGCGTCTTGCTGGCGTTGGTGCCTTGCTGGGGCTGAATATTGTGATCTTTTTGGGGTTGATATTTGCTTTGGCCCCTTCGCGGCAAATGCTGCTTGACTGGTTGCGCTACCGGCGGCACAGCTTGCTCGATTGGATTTGGCATGACAGCAGTCCGTCGGTGGTGCGATCGCTATTAATCTTGCCATCGCGATAGGACTCATTGCCCCGTGGCTAGTGCTGGCCGACTTCGACTTAGTTCAGCGTTTACAGTTGCCGTCTATTTTGCTAGTGATGCTCAGTATCGCTACAAACACTTTGATATATGCCACAGTCGTACAGATCATTTTTAGTATGCGGCTGCGGGCTCCTTTGATTTGGGCTGCAGGCATTGTTGCGACCGTGGCAGTGGTGCCGCCGACGATTTTGGCGATTTTGACGAATGGTGCCGATAGTAGAGGCTCAAGTATGATTGCCGCTTGGACATTTTTGGGATTACCGTTTTGGGAATCGTCCGATGTCGGTGTGTCTGCTGGTATTTTCGTGGGTTGGCTGATGCAGACGGTGGTTTTGCTGCTACTGCTCACTCGGCTGGCGCGAAATTTAAAGCGACTTTCAGTGAAGGCCATGGCTGCATCACAATAGCGTCGCAGGCTGCTGAGCGCTATCACCCTCTGCCTGACTAGCTGCCAGATTTGGTTTGCTGGGGTGCTCTGCTAGATTCGGGAATTCTTGGAATATAGCTTTGGTCGCTTGGCTGAGGTACAGCATGTTGGCTGAAACCATGACGTGACAACGGGCCAAGCGACGCGCTTGTACCCGTTGGCGTAGCCTCGCCGTCGGCGTTATGCATCCGGCACAAGCTATAGCAACGACGTCTGGCATTGGGGTTATTAGCATTGATGAAATCAACAGTTTCTCGTTTTTTTCACCCGTCAAATGATGTTTTGATGCAGGTGCTGACCACTGCAGTGATGATGAGTTTACTGCTGGTTGCTATTGGTAGCTTTAATACCTTACAAGTCTCTCAGGGGTTTCGATACGGCATTATTCGTGACTTTCGAATTCAGCAGCTCAGCGGTGAGATTGTGCACCTCAATGAAGTGTTGACGATGTCGCTGCGGATGGCTGCAGCGACCGGCGATGACGCTTGGCAGGCTCGCTACGAGGCTTATGAACCGATGCTGGTGCAGGTTCATCAAGAGGCGATCGCCCTAGCACCTGACATCTATGCCCCTTACGCCGAACAATTGGGTAGGGCTGAGCGCCAGCTCACACAAATGAATCATGAAGCTTTTGCGTTAGTGCAGCAAGAGATGCCACAACAGGCCTTGGCGATTTTATTTGGCGATACCTACAAAGCCCAAAAGGAGAGCTATACAAGCGCTGTGCGGCAGTGGTCTGTCGCTTTGAGCCAAAGAAATCGGGCTAATCTCAGCCGTCATGGCCATAGGCTGTTTTGGGCCGGGATTTTTAGTGCGGTCAGCTTTTGGGTTTTGATCATGGCTTGGCTGACGGTGCTCTCCATGGTTAGGCAGTACATTCGCCACCGCAGAGCGGCTGAAAAAGGCTTACGACAGGCACAGTGTCAGTTAGAGGAAAGTCATCAAGCTCTCCAAGTGTCTAAAGCAGCGCTGGAGCAAAAAGCCACAGCCCAAGCCGAAATTTTAGATGAACTCCAGAAAACAGAACGGGAATTAGATGCCAGTCATCAGGCCCTACAGGTGTCTAAAGCGGCACTTGAGCAAAAAGCGACAACTTTAGAAAACATTTTAGAAGAGCTGCAGTTGGCCCAAGTCCAAATGGTGCACAGTGAAAAAATGTCTAGTCTAGGTCAGTTAGTGGCCGGGGTTGCTCATGAAATCAATAACCCAGTGAACTTCATTTATGCCAATTTGGAGCCTGTTGGTGAATATGTCAGTGATTTACTCAAGCTAGTAACGTCTTACCAAAGCCAATATCCCGATCCGCCTTTGCCGTTGGCGGATGAAATCGCAGCGGTGGATCTTGACTTTGTGCAGTCGGATCTACCCAAAATTTTAGCCTCTATGGAAGTTGGTGCTGAGCGGATTCGACAAATCGTGTTGTTTTTGCGAAATTTTTCTCGCTCGGATGAGAAGGGCCTCAAGCCGGTAGATATTCACGAAGGGCTAGACAGTACGTTAGTGATTTTGCAACACCGGCTGAAGGAAACACCCGATCAATGCGGTATTAAAGTGGTGCGTGACTATGACTTGTTACCTCTGGTGGAGTGCTATCCTGGGCTGATCAATCAAGTCTTTATGAACGTATTATCAAATGCGATCGATGCTTTAGATGAGCTGTATGAGCAGCAGGGAGAATTGCAGCGCGATCGCGGCCAAATTACCCTGCGCACCTCTACTTTTACGGAAAGGGATGACGTAGAGTGGGTCAAAATTGCGATCGCAGATAACGGTATCGGTATTTTAGAAGAGATTCAGAGCCGCGTTTTTGACGCGTTTTTACGACCAAGCCCGTGGGTAAAGGCACGGGGATTGGTCTTTCGATTAGCCACACAATTGTGGTGAAAAATCACGGCGGTCAACTCACATTTACCTCCATTCCTCGTCAAGGTGCTGAGTTTGTCATTCAGCTTCCGGTACTTCAAGTTGCATCAGCCGCCCCAATGAACGAGTTTGTTTTACAGCCGCCAGTTAGCTTATCCAATTAGCTTATCCAGTTAGCTTATCCAATTAGCTTAAATGCAGAAAAACTCATGAATCATACCGTTGAACGCTGAACCAGCAGCTCATTCTGGGGCTCGTGCTTCAATTCTTTGGGTGAACTTGACTAGCCAGTCTTTGACGCGGTAAGTCGCTTGGCAATCGTCTTCGTTGTAGCGCAAGATAGTCTCTAGATAGGTGCGATCGCCCGTTCGCAGCCAGTCGTCATACCAACAAATCGACTGCGCCCCATTGGCATCTTCATCGCGCCATTCAAACCCCATCCACCGTGCCAAATGCTTCAGCGCATAGCTTTCCACCGGCAGCGCTACAGTCTCAACCACACATTTATGAATATCTACAAAGCGGCCCAGCAAGTTGTCTATGTCCACGCCGCGATCGCCATAGCGTTCCCCCAACCGGCGAACCGTTTGGGCTTCATACGGGCAAAAATGATAAATCGGCGAGCGGGGATAGCTATTCACTAGCGCTAAAAAATCAAACCAAGCCGTTGCTTCTGCCTCGGGCGATTCTGCCACGAGAGCATGAAAGGTTTCCGCTTGCGTTCGGTAATTGACCACCAACACACCGTGGAGATACACCAAGTCTTTGTCAGGTGCTGCTTCAATATCAAAATAAAGCTCTATATCAGGATGGCGCGTGTGATAGCGGCTAAAAGGAGATTGGCCTATTTGAAGCTCTGTATCAGCCGCATTATCAGCCGCATTATCAGCCGCATTATCAGCCGCATTATCAACGGCCTCGCCTCGAAGGAGAATAGCCTCTCCCGTCCAGTTCGCTTTCGCCTGAAAAATCATCTTCTCTGTAATCAACTGCTCCACATCTAGCGCATTGGCCAACTGGGTCGGATGCGCATTGGCCAGCGCTTCTACCGTTTTGAAACCTATTTCTACCAGCGTAGGATATCGCTTCTTTGTGACCCCTGGCAGCAGCGAAAGATGATTTTGGGTTTTAGCTTCCTGGTAACAATGACCTAACCACGGGCACATATCGCATCGACTGCGAGAAATGAAAACTTCCGGTGGCCCAGCCGATGTCAATATGCCATTCTGCACATTGAGACAGTTATCTAGTGCTTCTTCCAGCTTAGGAACATATTTTTGTAAATTGACCGGATACTGCCTTTCTTTGAGCAATAGCCAAGCCACCTCAGGCCACATACCCTGCGTTTCTGCCAGAACATAAGCGCTAAAGGTCGCAACAAGCTGATATTCCGGCTTGGGCTTTTTGCCGAGTTTGACGGTATACGGGACATAGTACCAATCCCCTAGCCAGGATTTGCCCGCACACTTTACCAATACGTCCGGTTCACTACGGTAGCGGACATTTGCAGGGCCTTGGGCGAGCAGCACTCCGCGATAGATAGTGTCTATGCCCTCAGCCATCATGGCGTAGGTCGCTTTAGCACCAGCTTCCCAATCATACTTTTCAAATATAGGCTGCTTGAGCGGCTTGAACATCTCAAGTACAGCCATTCTATGTTCGGCACTATCCTCCCGAAGTTTTACAAAGTAGTCACTCGGTGGATCTTTAACGGCGGTATCACCATAGCTGTCAAGATAAACGCGGCGATGACAGCGATGGTAATGAAAAAGCATCTGATCGGTAAACCAACTGGGACGCTCTGTTTGGATCACCGGAGGTTGCGCTTCGTTGCTTGAAAAAGAGAAATCGCGCCACACAGTTGACAAACTGACCAAGACCAGAAACTACTCTGCTAGCGTAGCTCATTTGGGGGCAGTTCTAGATTAAGCGCAAGTGACCAAGCGAGGGCAACAAGGGTGATATGGCTTCGCTACCTTGCCAATAGCCCTCCACTGAGTCGTCGCAGGGCCTTTTGCACCATATCTGCATACTTCAGTTCACCCGTAAAAATTTTCACCATCGCCCTTGTTGCCGAAGGCTGCTTAATAATGGTTCGATAGCCCAATCCGGGCGCAGCATAAAAAGCCTTAGCCAGTCGCGAGGCCAGCCGCATCTCACGGCCTAGCTCAGTTGCAATAATACGGGTATAGTTCGCCAAAGCTGCCGGATCACCTGCTAGGGCCAGATCAACCGCTTCAGCCGCTTTTATCCCCGTAAAAATAGAAGGGCGAATACCTTCCGCTGTAAAAGGATCTACTACGCAGGCAGCCTCTCCCGCTAGCAGCGCGTTTTGAGTGTGTAGCGTTTGATCTCCATTCCATAGGCAAACGGGATGGCCATGCTTTTGTACGCCATGGCCATCCACCCCAAATGAGGCAGCATAGTCCACCATCGGTTGTACCAGATCATTGCCCTGCCGCTGATTGGTGCAAAAAGCACCGCTGCCAATGGAATAACCGTCACTTTTAGGAAAATTCCACACATAGCCATTTTTTAGCAGCCCAAATTCAAAATGCACAATATGGCTATTTTCGACCCTGATTCTGGGCTCAATTTCAATCGCCCCTGCAACGCTAGTTTTACGCTTGTCAAAGCCTAGCCATTTCGCCATCGGACCTCGCGCACCATCAGCGGCAATAAGATACTGGCCTGTTAATGTTTCATGGCGACTCGTCGTGACTTTCCAGCAACCGCCTTGAGCCAGGGCTTCGTCAACCCCTTCAAATGCAATTGCCGTAGCCTTTGTCTCATCTTGCAATACCGTTCCCTTGCTTTGTGCCTGCTGCACAAGGTAATGGTCAAACTCGTTGCGTCGCACCATCCATATGGGTAGGCTCAAGTCAGTTTCTACCGCGTTACCTAGTTTCCAGGTATATCGGGCGCGAGTGACCTTTTGCGAAATCACAGGCTCAAAATCAAAATCAAACCAGTCAGCAATTTGAGGAGATACCCCTCCCCCGCAGGGCTTATAGCGCGGCAACGCAGCCTTTTCTAGCAGCAGCACCTGACGACCTTTTTTGCTCAATGGTAGGCTGCGCTCGCGCCAGCGGGGCCAGCGCCCACAATAATGCAGTCGTATAGTGGCATATCTTTAAAAATCCTGATACAAGGCCAGAAAAAGCCTTAACAAGTGTATCGCTTGCAAGGATAAAAGCTAAATCTTTAAAAACTGAAGGGTGCTACCGCCGCAAATAATTCCCAAAAAGCAAAAAGAGACCTTGCCAGCATGTGCAAGATCTCTTTTCTAACTATCTAACTCAAGCTATCTAACCCGTTATTCTAACCAGCTACTGAAATCCGAGGAAACAGCAACTGAACCTAGAATGGCAAGATCTAGAATGAGAAGGTAGTGCGAATAGCACCGTAGATAGCTGTATCATCAGTGCTACCTGAATCATTATCTGTGTAGATGATGGCAGGTGTGAGTGTAAAGAACTCGTTTACGTTGATTTGGTAGTAGCCTTCGATCAACAGAGGATCAGTTGCTAGATCAGGAGAAATACCACCGTAAACGCCGAACTGGTTTCCAGAGCCCAGGAAGTCGTTAATGGCAATACCACCCATGTAGGAGTCAAGATCTCCACCACCAACAGCGGGAGTGTAAGCGTAGTGACCACCAATCACAAAATTACCAAAGTCAAGGCTTAGCAAGCCAGCGATGGTGTACTCAGGATCACCAGCAGTATTCAAATCACTATCGATGTAGGTAACAGCCGCATCAAAGATGCCATCAGATAGGAAGTTGAGCTGTGCAATGTAGCTGGCTTCGTTGAAGAGGCCACCAGTTGCAACGTTCTCATTACTTGAATCTGAAGAATAACCAAGGTCAAGAATCACATTAGGTGTAAAGGCAATGTTGACGCCTGCACCGAAGTCACCGCCGGTACCACCAAATACATCGTAGAACTCAGGTCCACCAGCATCAGCAACGCTAGGGCCATCGAAAGGAACGATGGTGCTAGTGACAAAGTCATCAGTCTCGATACTGTTGGCCGCGATGATAGCACTGATGCGGTTACCGACCGGGAAGCTGTAGTAAACATCATCCAGTGTGACACCGTCACCACCACTACCTGAGCCACCGTTAGCCAAACCACTGACACTGTTGGCTAATGTATTGTCGTTATCACCACCTTGCAAGCGAATCCGCAGTCTGTCTTCGCCAGTGAAGCTAGTATCAAAGTTCAAACGAGCGCGGTACTCAAAGGTTGCGTCAGCTTCATCTAGTGCAGCCGCATCGTCGAAAGGTACGACCAAGTGAGCGTCTACCTGACCACGTAGCTTAGTCGTGGTGGAGAACTGTTGCGCGCGCAATTCAGCAACGCCAGTTTCTAAACCATCTACACGGCCACGAAGGGTGGCGAGTTCAGCCGCGAACTCTTCTTGCAAGCGGTTGATGGCTTCTAGGTCACTCTCAGGGCCGATGAGCTGAATGACAACGTCCAAGCAAGCGTTCAAACCAGCGGCAAACTCGTAGCGAGTAAGGGCGCGGTTACCACGATAGGTGCGGTCGGGATAGCCTTCCAAACATCCGTACTCTTCAACCAATCGTTGAAGTGCAGTGAAAGCCCAGTCGCCAGGCTGTACATCGGAAAGTTCGGAAACGCTAGTTACCTGAGCCAGTTGAATAGGCTCAGCAACAGCAACATCGGAAATAGAGTCTACAGCAGTCGTTTCAACAGCAACGGCTTCAGCAGCAACAGCGTTACTTGAAACAGCTAGAGCAGCGCCGAGAGCGGCAGGTGCAACTAGCAATGCTTTCAAAAGCGTATTAGTCATTATTGATTTTTCCTCACACCTTTAAATAGAAATAGATAAGAACAATGCCAAAGAATTTAGGACGAAGCGTGTTGACATGTCACAAACCTCTAGATGTCCACCAAATTAAGCGGCTTACTCCATCGAACTTATTTCTTGAAGCTTTAAGATCATGAGTGCAATGAGCTGTCGAGAACTTATTGCGCTCACTAATCCTTAAACCTCACAGAGAATGCTAGCAGATCCATTAGGCTACAGCCAACACTATGGGACAGTTTAATTTGATTTGCCAAATTGGCCCTGGCTCTTGCGGATGACTCTCGATGTCATGGGCAAAAAGCCTGTCTGTATTGGGGAAAAAACTTGCAGCAATAGGGATATGAGGGTTACCACCTGATGCTTTGATGATGCTTTGAAGTGAGGTGCGATCGCGCAGCATTCAGCTTATATTACCTAATGCTAACGCTTTTATTAGTTTTCTAAATGGGAACTGAGCTGCTGGCGTGAATCGTCCTTTAAAAAACCATCTGCCCTTATCCAAAAGGATAGGGGCAGATGGTCGGGTCTTCAGGTTAAAACTAAACTGCCGGAAGGAAATCCAGATGCTTAGCTTCAACATTTGATGTTAAAGCGAGTTCTTAGAGAACAGCTCCGGCGCACAGCCAGTTCACATCAACCTGGAGACCCTTGTATGTATCACTTACAGACATGGGCATCACCTCCTAATTCCCTAAACGATTGCTTCCTGAAACGAGTTCAGGGCAACTGAGCGGCATCCCACTCACACAGGCAATATAACATGCCTTTTATGGCTCGTGCCAAGTGCTGAAGTTATTGAGTTGGCTTCCCATCAGTACCGCTCTTTTAGGCAAAGCGCTTAAATAAGCTAAGTCTTAAAACTTAGTAAGTCTTAGAACGGCACCTTTTTCTTGGCTGACTTACCGCTTTCAAAGTCAAGCTCTTTGAGCTTTTTCAAAATCCGAGTGAAGTATTCTTGCAAATAATCCTCGAGGTTGTGATTTCACTTTTATCAATCTCAAAAGTTTTATACACCTCATCCATGGGTGCATCCATGATTTTGCCGCTGGCGCTGACTTCTGTAAAGGCCAATCGATCAGCCAAATCCCAAGTCCATTGA
Source organism: Phormidesmis sp. RL_2_1 (assembly GCA_012033015.1). Taxonomy (GTDB): domain Bacteria; phylum Cyanobacteriota; class Cyanobacteriia; order Phormidesmidales; family Phormidesmidaceae; genus Phormidesmis. Next base: position 18,270 of record JAAUPS010000034.1, on the reverse strand, counting down.
AAGAAGGCTGCAATGTTGCGCGCCCACCGCAGTAGCGCTGGTGGCATCTGCGAAACGCTGGCTCTTTGATCTGAGAGTCGCTCACACAGGCGAATAATTTCGTATGCGCCCCAGGCTCGGGTACCCGCTAAAGGAAAGGTTGCGTTTTCAGCGGCGGGCAGTTTGAGCGCTTTGACGGCAAACTTGGCAATATCTTGGCTGTTCATGTAGGCGATCGCACCTGCTTCGCCCATCACCCACACGGACTGTCGCTCCAAAATGGGGATAGCATATTGGCCAACCAAGCCCTGCATAAAGCCACAGGGACGAAAAATAGTGTAGTGAAGTCCCGACTCTGCCAAAAATTTTTCAACGCAGTCTTTAATTTCCATCAGCGGCACATTTGGATACTGACCTGCGCCTAAAATTGAGAAAAATACGAATCGACTAACATTGGCATCTTTTGCTGCTTGGATTAATGCGACCTTACCGTGCCAGTCCACATCATAGATGCCTTCTTTTCGGCGGGCCGAGAAGTCGATGCATCAATCACCATGTCTACATTTTCAAAACAAGGCGGTAGGCTACCTGGGCCAGTTAAATCCGCCTTGACAAGCTGAGCACCCCACTCCCTCAAAAAGCTGGCCTTTTGAAAGTTTCTTACTAGACACTTAACCTCATAGCCTTCGTCTAGGGCTCGGCGAACGATTTGCCTTCCCAATGTGCCAGTTGCGCCAACGACTAATAAGACCATGAGGTAAAGTAAACAAAACTTAATATGCTTCTCAGTCTAGCAGAAGTCGTTACAGCCGGATTATTCTTCGCCGCCTTGAACCTTCAACATGAGAAAGCCCACGCTCAGTCCAACTAAAATCATGCCGAAAACCAATACAGCCGTCGTAAAAATTTCGCCGCCCATCTTTCAACTATCTCCTTGAAGTCTATGAATGCAATCTGTTAAGAACGCTTTGATATCGCCAACGCTGCCCACGGTCAAGCTATGCGCTGGGTTTCGATCGCCATTTTAGAGCGTTTTGGCTCTGCCAATAGACTTTTCTATGCTGATTGGCTAGCGGGCCTGGGTGTCAGAGTTTTCTGAGAATGCGCCTTGTCTGTGCTCTCTAGCCTAAGTCATCTCTAGGTACAAAGTTAAACTTAGACTTTATCTAGCGCTTTGTTAGCCTTGGCTGTCCATGCAATCTATTTTTTCTGCTCAGCGCCTTCCTCGTTTGGTGATCACCCTAGGCGACCCCTCTGGTATTGGCCCAGAGGTCGTGCTCAAAACGCTAAGTCATCCGCGCTTTGAGCAGCAGGCACAGATTTCGGTGATAGGCGATCGCCCCCATCTTGACCAAACCTACCAGCAGCTTAAGGCCGCCAGCCCCCAGGCGAACCTCAGAGATCCGGCGACTCTGAATATGATCGATATGGCGATGCCTGAGTCGATTACAAAAGGATTGCGCTGCGGTGTCGGTAATCGCAGTAGTGGTGAAATCGGGTTTCGTACGCTGGAAAGTGCGATCGCCCGTACGCTCGCAGGCGAGTTCGATGGGATTGTCACAGCCCCGATTGCAAAATCGGCGTGGCTTGCTGCCGGACATCACTACCCAGGGCAAACCGAACTCCTTGCTGAAATGTCAGGCACGCGTCGATTTGGCATGTTGTTTGTCGCAAAATCTCCTCATAACGGCTGGATATTGCGCACGCTGCTGGCGACGACTCATATTCCCCTTAAGGCTGTTCCACAAGCGCTCACGCCAGAGCTGATGACGCTCAAGCTAGAGCTGCTCATTGCCTGTTTGCAGCAAGACTTTGGGTTGGCTAATGCTCGAATTGCGATCGCGGACTCAATCCTCACAGTGGTGAACAAGGCCAACTGGGTCGAGAAGAACAAGACTGGCTCATCCCTTGGATAAAAGCCCAACAACAGCGCTTTCCTACCATTCAGTTGGATGGCCCAGTGCCTCCCGATACGCTGTGGGTGCAGCCAGCCCAGGTGTGGCAAAGCGAATACCCAATCTCCGAAGGTGCTGGCCATGATGGCTATCTGGCCCTCTATCACGACCAAGGGCTCATTCCTGTTAAGCTCTTAGCCTTTGATTTGGCAGTCAATACCACCATTGGGTTGCCTTTTGTCCGGACTTCGCCTGACCATGGCACAGCGTTTGATATTGCAGGTAAAGGCGTGGCGCGATCGCAGAGCACAGAAGCCGCCCTTGAGCTTGCGATCTCACTAACCGCTCAGCGGCTGGCCAGTGCAGCACAGCCGCCCACAGTTTCTGTTGTACCGCTATAAACTGCATCGTTACAAACTTCACCTTCACCAAGGCCATGGCCATAATGGCCCTCAAAACATGGCCCTCAAAACAGCGTCAACTGATCAGGCGGCTGCGCCAATTGATTCCATGGCAAAGGCGGCACAAGGACATGGGCGGCTTCCAGGCAAGCTTGAAAATATCGGGCGATCACAGGTGATTCTATCTCCATCGGACAGTGCACAAAAAAGTAAACCCGTTTGCCTTGAATGAGCCAATCATTCACCTGCTTGACCCATTCAGCCAAATAATCCTGATTGCGCATGAGCTGCGGATGGCTAATGTAGCGAATAATCGAAAATTCGGTAGTAATAATCGGCTGCAAAGGCACCTTAGGCTTGCGGCGATTCGACGCTAGCTGCGGGTCAATATCACCCTCCGATTCCTCTGCATACACAGGGCGAGTATCCAGCAATATCCGGCCTACACCCAAGCGCTCCAGCAAATCGGTGAGCTGGTTGACTGCAGCCGCCTTGAACCAATCAAGGTGACGCACCTCTACTGCAATCGGCGCTTGCTGACGCGGCCAAGCTGTCAAAAAACTGGCCAAGTCGTTGATCGCTGCAGGGCTATAGCTGGGTGGAAGCTGGACCATAATCGGGCCAAGACGAGAGCCCAACCCCTGCATCAGTTCTAAAAATGACAGTGCCGCTGGCAAATGAGACATAAGCGGCCCATCATGAGTTATGTTGCGCGGCAACTTAGGGCAAAACCGAAACTCTGCAGGTGTTCTCTGAACCCACGTCTTCACAATGTTAGGTGTCGGTACCGCATAGAATGTTGTATTGCCTTCCACACTCAGCATTCGCTCACCATAGAGCTGCAAGAATCGAGTCGCTTGACTACGAGGGGGATAAAAATTGCCCACCCAGTCTTTACAAGCCCATACTGCACAGCCCATCCGAAAATTCAAGAGTCTTTCCTTCTTATGCACGAACATATCGCCACGCCTGATTATCCCAATGTGACTTTGGCATTTTTCTATCGTGGCATGAAGATAGAGATTACAACAGGCCTATATCAAGAGCAACAGATTTACTCAGCCTGGGTGACCTATGCCAATGGTAGTGCGGTAGCTGTTCCTAGAGCCCATAGCCGAGAAGCAGCGATTACCCAAGCTAAAAAGTGGATTCAAAACCAGTTCAACTGGCCCAAATAATTGGCCCAAATAACTGGCCCAAATAATTCTCATAACGGCGGATGAAGGGTTGATTTTTTCTGTTCGAGAATGGCCTCATTTGTAAAATCACATTTTACAAATGAGAGCCTGCCGAGCGATGCCAATATTTTGGTGCAAAAACGTGTTTAGCACCTGTACTTACGTGTGATATGGGTCAATAAAACCATGTAATTACTCAGATAACCCCATAAAAACTATGGGAATCATTGACTATGCTGAAACTTATCTGAATCCTCGGAACAAAACTATAAAAACATCTAAACAGTAAGTCGTTGTTTTAGACTGCGTCTTCGTTGAACGGAAAAAAGAGTTCATTATTTTCAGACATTTTTAGATATTTCAGGAACGATTTGCATCATGCCAGTTAGCCTCATCGCCCATGAGCTAGAAGACAAAATACAAACCTATCGAGAACAACAGTTTACCGGGTTTGTTAAGGTCACTAGTCAGCAGGGTCACCAATGGTTCATTTATTATCTGCTAGGTCGAATTGTTTGGACAAAATCTAGAACGCACTCACTTCGCCGTTGGCAAAGATATCTCGCAATTCATAGTCCAGTCTTTTTTGAGCAAATCACTAAGCCAGTCAATGTTTCCTACGAATCTTGGAACTACACAGCCCTAGCTCGGTTGGTAAAACTCAAACAATTTCGACGCGATCAGTTTTCTAAAGTTGTTGAAAGCTGTATTACAGAAAATCTGTTTGATATTTTGCAAATTGGCACGCTGCAACAGCAGCAGTTCAATCAGTCGCTTAATTACGAAGCATGTACCAAAGATGCTGCCAATATGCCTTTCATTATGCTTCAGCAAGAGCTAGCTTGGCAGTCAGCCCAGCAAGAGTGGCAGATATGGGAACAAGCTGGACTATCTAAGTTCTCTCCAGATTGGGCTCCTGTGATTACCCATATAGAAGTCCTTCAAGCCCAAACGCCACCGCAGACGTTTCAAACGCTCACGACCTTTGTTGACGGGGACAACACGCTGAGAGATTTAGCCATTAAGTTCAAACAACCCATTATTCCTTTGGCAAAGTCGATTCTTCCCTACGTATCACGGCAGATGCTAGGACTCACTGAGATTCCAGACATTATAGAAAATGCCTATGAGGGATTTCATCCAGAACTCATAGAAAACATTCCCGCGAATTTCGGTCAATCCACCGAGGCAGCGCCCGAGGCAGCGACAGACCAGCTATTTCAGAACGCTATGCCCCTTGCGAATCCTAAGCCATCTGCTGCACTTTTGCCTGTAGAGACACACCATGTCAGTACCAACATAGTGCCTCAAGCTTCAGTGTCTCAAGCTTCGATCAACCTCTCTCGAGGGAAAACTCAGCCTCGAAGGCGAGTAAAAAACAACGCCCCTCGCATTATCTATATTGACGATAGTCCATCAGATAGTCGAGCCATGGCGGAAATTGTTGAAAGTGTCGGCTTTCAATACACAAACATTCCTGATCCACTGCAAGCTTTGCCAGCACTCATTGAACTAAAACCCAAACTGATCTTCTTAGATTTAGTCATGCCGATTGCAAATGGCTACGAAGTCTGTTCACAGATTCGCCGCATTTCTGCTTTTCAAGATACACCCGTCATCATTGTGACGAGCAACGACGGCATTGCCGATCGGGTAAGGGCAAAGCTGGTGGGTGCTTCCGGTTTTTTAGGAAAACCTATCCAGCACAAAAAAGTTCTCAAGGTTCTGAAAAAGCATATTCGTGAGATGCCTAGCAATTCGGTCAGTCAGTCAGGAGGGACGCTATCTCCTATATAACGCATTCATACTGCGTCCAAACATACTGCTTTCAAACATACTGCTTTCAATCTTCTTGGCTAGGTTTTGCTAAGCGTTAAACCGGCTTGGTCTCAAGTTTTGGTTTTAAGCTTTGCTTTTAAGTGTTGATTGTTGATTTTAAGTTTTGTTCATTTATCACGTATACATACCCTAAGAAATACCATGGCAACCGCTCTTATTGTAGAAGATAGTCTCACCGATAGAGATCTCCTCACACGCTATTTGCAGCAATCTGGCATTACGGTTACTAGTGCTCAGAGTAGTGAAGAAGCCCTACTTATGCTGCAAACGGCACCTCCCGACTTAGTTTTTCTAGATGTTGTTTTGCCTGGTCAGAGCGGCTTTGAGTTTTGCCGTGACCTGAAGACTAACGAAAGTACACAAAAGATTCCTATTGTGATCTGTTCTACCAAAGGTACCGAGGCCGACAAGCTTTGGGGCTCTATGCTCGGAGCAGATGCTTACCTGACTAAGCCTGTCGATCAACAGCAGCTTACTCAGACCATTAATCGGCTCATGCAATAGGGCAAGCAACAGGAAAGACTTATCATGCTATTGACTGAACCCAATACCGACCAAAAGACTATTCATCCATTTGAAAATAAACCTGATAACAGCTTCAACTTGCAGCCTTTAAGTTCTACCCATTATCAGAGAGATCCTTTAGGTCTAACGCCTCTGCCGGTAGATAATCGTCAGCGGTTTCTCCGGTTTATGCTCTCTCAAAAAAATGATGCACTGTTACCGCTTGATCAAATCTTAGAGGTGATGCAGTTAGCGCTAGAGAATATCTTTCCGGTGCCTGATATGCCCGGATGTATCTTAGGCGTATTCAGTTGGCAAGGCGAAACATTATGGTTAGTAGATCTTAACCACTTAGTCGGCTACACCCCTCTATGCCAGCCAGTCTCAGCTTGTTGCTTCACCTATTGTGATTATTGTTCAATCAGCGGGTCGCTCTCTTGGACTTTTGGTGGAGCAGGTGCATGATGTCGATTTGTTTGATCAAGAAAAAATTCACATGGAGCCTGGACTCTGTCCGCCTAGTTTAGAGCCTTTTGTATTGGGCTATTGCCCACAGCAAGGTGGCACTGTGCTGAATGTTCCCGCCATTGTTGAATCACCGCTTTGGCAATCCCATGGCGTGCATGGTTGATGATGTATGCCCTAATGGTATGCCCTGATGGGTGTATAGCTTGCATAGCTCTATTGACAGCTAGTACAGCTTACCAGAGTTGTAGCTGACATTTAACCAGTTTTTGTTGACTTATTCTATTTTTCATTCACTTCTACTTAGCTATCTACCATGACTACTACTACCGCTTCTCAGAATGGCTCCAGCGATACTCAAAACATTGAGCAGCCCGAGCAGCCCTTGGCGCAAAATACTTTGCTCGCATCGACTGATAATGAGACGATCTTAGAACTAACCCTTTCATCTGAAGATCTTTCCACTCAGCAAGATACCGATAGTCCATCTGCTGATATTTCTTCTTTGGAATCAGCGTTGTCTCATTCTGCTGGTGATTCGTCAGTTTCTTCAACCCACCGCCTATCTAAAAAGCCTGGGAAGCGAGCTTTTGTTGTTGCGAATCGGATGGCCCAAGCAACCGATATCGACAATCTTTATCAAATAGCCGTTGCCGAAATTCGTAAGCGATTTAAAGTGGAGCGATCGCTGATTTATCGGTTTCACTCAGAGAGTCATGGTACTGTCATTGCAGAATCTTTGACGGTTGGCTATAGCCCCATGTTGGGTGAATCTTTGCCTGCGATCGCCTTTGGCGGTAGCCACGCCACAAACTATAAGCAACAGCCGTCAGTTGCTGTTACAGATACGGCTGAATCAACGGTTACGCCTCACCAAATGCAGGTGCTTACCCAATTTCAGGTGCAGGCCAGCTTGAGCTTACCTATTTTTGTAGAAGAACAACTCTGGGGTTTGTTGGTTATTCAACAGTGCAGTGCCCCCAGGCAGTGGGATGAAAATGAGATTAGTTTTCTCTATCTAGTTGCCAATGAGCTACAAGTCAACCTGCAGCCACTGAACTTTCAAGCGGAGCGACAGTTGCTCGCTAGCTTAAGTCACAAAATCCGTCAGACATCTGACAAAGAGTCAATCTTCCGCAGTGCAACACGAGATATGAGAAATCTCTTAAATGTTGATCGTGTGGCTATTTGTCAGTTTCGCCAGGACTTTAGTCTCCAGTTCGTTTTTGAGTCGAAAACTGGAGGAGTCATGTCAATGCTGGATGTTGTCTTGGCAGATAGCCATCTCCAAAAAGAAAAAGGAGGCATCTTTCGTCAGCACCAACCATTTGTGGTAAACCAAGTTGAGCAAAATCCACGCATTAGCCCCTGTCACGCTGAGCTTTTAGCCGATTTTGAGATCAAAGCCTGCGCGATTGTCCCCATCTTTCAAGGACAGAAACTCTGGGGATTTTTGGCAGCTTACCAGCACAGTGGTGCTCGCTCTTGGGAGCCTGCCGAAATCAAGCTGTTGACGCAAGTTGCTGATCTGGTGGGGGTTGCCCTCTATCAGGCAGAGCTGATGGAGGAAATGGCCAAGGCTGCTGAAAATCAGGAAGCCCTGCCTGAAATCATCAATAAGATCAGCAATACTGCCTATGCTGAAAACATTTATCAGACGGCTGTACAAGAAGTTCGACAACTGCTGAACGTTGAACGTGTTTGCATTTACAAATTCCGTCCAGATTACTTCGGTGATTTTATTTATGAGTCTGGATCGGGTGGTTGGCCCACATTAGTCGGCAGTGCTTGGGAAGACACCTATGTTCAAAAGCACCAAGGTGGACGCTTCCGCAATACTGAACAGCCCTTTCTTGCCGATGACATTTATGCTGCCGGGCTCAGCGAGTGCCATATCCAAACTTTGGAGCACTTTGGCGTTAAATCCTTTTTGATTGTGGCTATTCGACAGGGCGGCAAGCTTTGGGGCTTGTTGAGTGCCTTTCAGCATAGTGGGCCGCGCCATTGGCTAGAGAGTGATGTCAAGGTGCTACAGGATATCAGTCGGCAGATGGAAGCGAGTCTTAAAGGGGCCGACTACGTTTCTCAGCTACAAGATCAATCTGCCCAGATGACAAAAGCAGCCCAAATTGGGCGTTCAGTTGCTGACATTATTCCTCAAATCCTCCAAGGTAAGGATGCCAAGCAGATTATCCAGCTTACACAGCGAGCGGTTCGCCAATTGCTGAAATGTGATCGTGTAGAAATCCATCGCTTTAATCCTGATTGGAGTCATGAATCCATGATGGATCAAAATGCTGGAGCAGAACCAAATTTATCAGCTATTTGGCCCAAAACTGACTTGCAGGCGTCTCAAGGAGGGCCTTATCGCCATCAGGAAAGCCTGATCGTCAACAATATCTACGCTGCCGATCATGCTCCTTTTGAGATTGAGGCCCTAGAAGAATTTGGTATTAACGCCTACATGACAATGCCTATCTTTAAAGCAGGCCAGCTCTGGGGTTTGTTGAGTGCTTATCAAAACGGGACGCCTCGCTCTTGGGCAGAAGTCGAAATCAATGCCCTCAGACAAGTGGCGCTGCAAGTCGGGACTGCTATGCAACAAGCAGACTATTTGAAACGGTTGGCACAAACCACTGAAAAAGAGCAACTGATTAGTAAAATTACCGATCGCCTGCGTCAATCAGCCGATCTGCCCCAGGCCCTGAAGGCCACAGCCCGAGATATTCGTGAAATGCTTCAAGCCGATCGTGTGGGACTCTACCAATTTGATCCGGAAACCCATTACAGCGTCGGTGAGTTTGTCGTAGAAGATGTTGCAGCGGGTGTCCGTTCTGCGCTAGCGGCTAAAGTGAAAGACCATTGTTTTGCTGAAGACCAAGCAGAAAACTATCGCAAGGGTCGTTACTGGGTGGTGAATGATGTCCAAGCCCTTGACTTGCCTGATTGTTTGGTGGAGTTGCTGTCTGAGCTGCAGGTCAGAGCTAGCCTTGTCGTGCCCTTGCTAAAAGGTGATGTGCTTTGGGGGCTATTTGCTGTTCATCAGTGCCAAGGGCCTCGCGATTGGGCAGAGGATGATGTTCAGTTTGTGCATCGCATTGGAGCGCAGCTTAACTTTGCATTGCAGCAGGCTGACTATCTTAACCAAGTACAGGAAAAAACCGCTAAGCTCACAGAAACGGCAGACCGCGAAAAAGCCTCTAAAGAGTTGTTGCAGCAGCAGGTGATTCAGCTTCTAAAAGCGGTTGGCCCCGCGCTACAAGGTGATCTTACTGTGCGAGCTCAGGTGACTGAAACTGAGGTGGGCACGGTTGCTAGTGCTTACAACAACACTCTGGGAAGTTTGCAAAAAATTGTCTTGCAGGTGCAAGCTGCGGCGAATCAGGTCGGAGAAACCTCTAAACTCAGTGAGATTTCTGCCATGACGGTGACTCAGCAGGCAGAACAACAGGCGAAGTCACTCGAGCAAGCGTTGGTGCGAATTCAAAAGATGGTGGACTCTACTGAAGCTGTTGCTCAAGATGCTCAGCAGGTAGAAGCTGCAGCCCAGCAGACCAATCAAATCGTTCAGCGGGGCGATACGGCGATGAACCGAACCGTTGATGGCATTATGGCGATTCGCGCTACGGTGGCAGAGACCAATCAACGAATTAAGCGACTAAGTGAGTCTTCACAAAAAGTTTCTAAAATCGTTAGTTTGATCAGTCACTTTACGACCCAAACGCAGCTATTAGCGCTGAATGCTTCAATTGAGGCTACGCGCGCTGGGCAGTATGGCCGAGGGTTTGCAGTCGTGGCCGATGAGGTGCGATCGCTCGCTCGTCAATCAGCAGAAGCCGCGACAGAAATTGAGCAGTTTGTGCAAGAGATTCAAATGGGTACGGCTGAAGTTTCCACGGCTATGGAGACGGGTATTCAACAGGTTGCTGAAGGTACTGATAGGGTTACAGATGCGCGTCAAAACCTCACTGCCATTGTCGAAGCGACCGGGCAAATTAGTCAGCTCATTGCTGATATTACTCAAACCACTTACAAGCAGGCTGATGAGTTTAAGGTCGTTACCCAAACCATGACCGAAGCCACCGAAATTGCCAATCAAACTTCTGAGAACTCGAATGAGTTGGCTCAGTCCATTCAGCAGGTGCTTGCAACTGCTGAAGCGCTCCAGTCTAGTGCGGGTAAGTTTAAGGTTCAGTAAGCTAAATCCCGGAGAGAGCCAACCGCGTTCACTTTTATGGGGATAGGGTTGACTCTCTCATCTTGGCGTAGCCAAGCCAAGGCGCAGTCTCTCCTTGAGATATGCATCTGGGTATCGCTATAACCCACTATCTTTTTCTCTCTCTAAATTTTGATGTAGGCTTACCCATGACTAGCGACGTTTCGGAACAAACCCATCAGTACTTTTTGCAGGAGGCTGCCGAACTTCTGCAAACCATGGATGATGAACTGCAGAACTTGCGGGAGGAATTCAGCGTGCAAAAGGTGCACAACCTGATGCGCGCAGCCCATACCCTCAAAGGCGCGTCGGCAAGCGTTGGCTTAGAAGCAGTCAAAAAAACAACGCACTCACTGGAGGATGTTTTCAAGGCATTGTGCCATCCAGACACGGTTGTAACTGTGGAGATGGAAGGGCTCATTTTTCGGGGCTACGATTGCTTAAAACTCCTGATGTCGGCTCAGTTAGCTGGTGCTATGGTCGATGAGGCTGACATTCTTGACCGCATGGCTACCGCCGTGACGAAGCTACAGGAGATGCTTGGCGATCGCTTTGGTCAGGGCGGCCATTTGCCTACTTCCAGTGAATTGGGCTTTGATATGACCAAATCCATCTTTGAAGTTGGCGTGGCTCAGCGGATAGAGGCACTTGCAGAAGCTATCGAAGATGGTGATCCTGAAGAGGTCATCGAACTGCTAGAAACCCAGGTTGAAGTGTTTCTGGGGCTCGCTGAGTCATTGGATTTACCTGGGTTTGGTGAAATTGCCCAGACGACGCTGGTCGCGCTAGAGCACAGCCCCAGCAGAGTTATGGATATTGCATCGGTTGCTTTAGCCAATTATCAGGAAGCGCAAGCTCAGGTTTTAGCAGGCGATCGCGCACGAGGCGGTACTCCATCCGCTGCTCTGCGGCAATTTTGTGGTGACCAAGCACCGCCTATCTCTGACCAAAAGCCACCTGTTGCTGCTCTGCCTAACAGCCAAATTTCTAATCGCCCAATCTCTCAAAAATCTGTTGATCAATCAGGTAGGCAGTCCTTTGCCCAGGCTTATCAGACGGATTCTTCCGCTCAGCCCAATTGGATTAAACGGCTGTGGCGACTGTTAACTCATCCGATTGGCACTGCTGCTAGTACTTCTGGCAAAGCTGAAAATAACAATGCAAAGATTACTTCATCTCGATCCACCCTAGAGCCTCAATCCGATGTTGCCATTGAGGCACCTTTCTCTAACAATTTTGTGGATGATTTGAGCCAAGGCGATCGGCCCACTGACTTGGCGCTAACCGAAACAGAAGGTGATGATTTAGGCGATTTGGCGCCTTTAGCGTTAAAGCATTTATCAATTGATCCGAGCATTGAAGGCATTGAAGCTACCCATGAAACGGACAATGCTATCTCAGGACAGCTATCCGAAGCGCAAACTGCTCAGCTACTGACCATAGCGTTGCCTAGCGCGCCCGCTCGTCTTCAAAGTAGCGCTACTATCCGGATGAGTGTGGATCATTTGGATCAGCTGAGTCAAGCCATGGGCGAATTGCTGACTTACCAGAATCGTCAGGCTCTTTACAATGAGCAGCTTGCCGCGCTCGTGCAAAAACTCTTGAGTCGCATTGCGCAGCAACAACATCAGCTTAACCGTCGTCGTGGGAAAAGCTTGCCCGATAGACAATCTCCAGTTGCTCGTCTTTCTCCATCTGCTGATCAACTGTCTAACTTGGCCTATGCTCACTTTGATGCTTTAGAGTTAGACCAATACAGCGATGTTCAATTGTTAGCTCAATCGTTTTTGGAAGAGACTGTTCAACAGTCCGAGAGTGCTGAGGCGATTGATCTATTTGTCAGGCGTTCTGGACAGGAGCTAGAAAAGCAAAAACGCCTACTTTCTAACACTCGCGAGACGTTGTTGGCTGCCAGAATGCTGCCTTTGGAAAAGGTGTTTCAGCGTTTCCCTCCTGCTGTTGAGCGTCTCCAAGCTCAGCATCATAAGCAGGTTGAGGTGGTGCTCAAAGGTGAGAGCGTGCTGGTCGATAAGGTGATTGCTGACAAGCTCTACGATCCCATGCTGCACTTGGTACGCAATGCCTTTGACCATGGGATTGAAACATCTGATAAAAGGGTTGCTCAAGGTAAATCCGTGACTGGGACAATCACCATTGCAGCGAGACAACAAGGCCGTCATTTGGTGATTGATGTCAGGGATGATGGCAAAGGATTAGATCTTGACATGATTCGCCGTAAAGCGGTGGAAAACCAAGTGGTCACAGAGGAAGCCGCCGCCAAACTCACACCTGAACAAACCGTAGATTTGCTCTTTGAAGCGGGCTTTTCGACGGCCAGTGAGGTCGATGATTTGTCCGGTCGAGGCGTGGGTTTAGATGCGGTGAAAGCTCAGGTGCGATCGTGCAAGGCTGGGTTTCTGTCAGCTATGAGCCCGGAGCAGGCACCTGTTTTACGTTGCAAATACCCTCTAGCCTTACCATTGCTAAGTTGCTGCTTTGTCAGGCTGAAGGTCGCATTTATGCCTTAATCGCCGATGCTATCAAACATATTTTGATTCCTACAACAGCCCAAATGCAGGTTTGGGATGGCGGGAAAACGCTGACGTGGCAAGCCGATGGACAAGAACATTTGGTTCCTGTCAATGCCTTGGCGACGGTGCTGAGCTATGCATCACCCATGCCTAATCACCGCTTGATTGAACAACGCCGTGATATTCATGCCGTGGATGCTAATCCGGTGGTGGTGTTAAATCATCAAGATACTTTGGTCGGCATAGAAGTTGATCAGCTACTAGGTGAGCAAGAGCTAGTGATTAGCTCATTAGGTGAAACTATTGTGCCGCCGCCGTACCTATATGGCAGCAGCATTTTGCCCGATGGGCAACTCACATTAGTACTAGATGGTGTGATGCTGGCCAAAATCGTCTTAGAGCAGCGCAATCAAGGTCGTATCAATATTGATGTCGATGACTTTAGTGGCAGCGACTCGAAGCGCATGGCCGCTGCGACCAGCGCGCCTGATTTTGTCAAAAAGCTGATTTTGACCGTGGACGATTCGATTACGGTGCGCAACGCTTTAGCTGATGCGCTGCAAAAGGCTGATTATCAGGTGATTCAAGCAAGGGATGGGGCAGAGGCCCTGGTGCAGCTACAGCGCTATCCGGACGTGCAGGCCATTTTATGTGACATTGAAATGCCAGGAATGAATGGTTTTGAGTTTTTGAAAGCTCGTCAGCAGACGCCTGAAATTGCTTCAATCCCGACCATTATGCTCACCTCTAGGGCAGGCAACAAGCATCGCCTACTGACCAAAGAACTCGGTGCAACCGCCTATTTGACCAAGCCTTACCTCACCCCCCAGCTTTTAAAGGCAGTTGCTGAAGCCATCGAAAATCCGACCAGTCAACCGCTTAGCCCTGTAGGAGAATCCCATGAATAGTGTCTTGAATCCGGTAGCCCCTCAAACCGTGGTTCCCACCACCACTGCTAATATGTCAAGTCATATGTCAACGAGCAAAAAGGCTAGGGTTGAAACATCCGCCGAATTCAAGAAGTATATTACTTTCAAAATCGCAGGCTATTTATTTGCGCTGCCCAGTAATGAAATTGTTAAGGTGGTGGCAACCCCACCACCTAGCCAAGGTGGCATGGTCAGCATGGGCCTTGTGCAGCTAGCGCAATACAGCATCCAAATTCTCGATTTGGTTCAGCTCTTAGCCTTAAATCAGTCATCTGATGTAGCCTCCACACCAGAAAAAATTGAGATGTCACAAGCTGCTGCTGACGATTCTCAAAGGCTATCGTCAGCAGCGTCTGCTCAAAATCCTCCTTTTTTGATGGTTTTGCAGAATGCAGAGCAAGACCTGTGGGGGATTGCAATCGAGGAACCGCCAGATCTTATGGATATCCCTGACTATGCACTGAAGCCTGTTCCCGCTGAAAAGCGTTTGACTCGCGCGCTCAGGTGGGTTTCACATGTGGTGACCTATGATTTGGGGGGCGATCGCCATACCCTTCTGCTGTTAGACTTATCGGTTTTGTTGGCCCCTCAATCTGCCGAAACTAGCGCTAGCAGTGTTAGCCCCTTGGCCATAGCGCCCCCCATAGAACCAGATGACAATCACGCTGCCCAACCAGAAGACGATGACAACACTGCCCGACAAGAAGAAATGTATGCCTCAGGCTGGTTCAACCGCTAAAACTGCTTAAGAAAGCGTAGGTCGCTGCTGTAAAGTCGTCTGATATCGTCGATTTCGCTTTGCACCATTGCCAATCGCTCTACGCCTAGTCCTGCGGCAAAGCCTGAATAAATCTCAGGATCAGCGCCTACGGCTTTGAGCACATTGGGATCGATCATGCCGCAACCCATAACCTCTAGCCACTGCCCCTGCCAACGCACATCGACCTCTGCAGACGGTTCGGTGAAGGGAAAATAGCTAGGGCGAAAACGAACTTCAATATCGCCAAATAAAGCTTCTAAAAAGAGCTGCACGGTGCCGCGTAAGTCAGTAAAGGTAATGCTTTTATCGACAGCAAAGAACTCAATTTGGTGAAAGACAGCGGCATGGGTCGCATCTACGGTATCTCGCCGGTAGCAGCGCCCAGAAGCGAGCACGCGCATGGGGGGCTCGTTGCTTTCCATGTAGCGAATTTGGGTATTCGAAGTATGGGTGCGCATGAGCTGACCGTTAGGCAAGTACAGAGTATCTTGCATGTCGCGAGCGGGATGATCGGGTAAAAAATTCAGCGCCTCAAAGTTGTAGTAATCGCTCTCAATTTCTTGGCTTTGGGCGACGGTATAGCCCAACCCGACAAAGATATCGGTGATTTGGTCGATGATACTGTTGATCGGATGAATGCGGCCTTGGGGCTGGTAGACCCCTGGCATGGTGACATCTACCGTCTCAGCAGCTATCTGGGCGCTGATGGCGGCGGATTGGAGGGCTGCTTTGCGCGCTTCGAGCTGTGATTGCAGTGCCGTTTTGGCTTCATTGGCTAATTTACCCACTTGGGGGCGCTCCTCTGCCGAAAGCTTACCCATGCCACCGAGCACTTGGGAAAGATCACCTTTTTTGCCTAAGTACTTGACGCGGACTTTGTCGAGTTCGTCTAATCTAGCGGCGGCACTGATATCTTCAGTGGCTCTTTGTTGAACGGCGCTAAGCTGGGACTCAATTTCAGACAATGACATAGTGCGTTTGGCTGGGTACGTTTGGCTGGGTGCGTTTGGCTGGTTGTGACTACTAACGGGGAGTGGATAATCGATCGGGGCATTTGCGAATTAGTCTATGGTAACCTGCCAGGGAGATGTGCGTTGTAGCTGGTGCTGGGATTCTGGCCCTTTTTAAAGATCTTCATAGCCTTGAATCTGGCTCTGAATCTGGCTCTGAATCTGGCCCTAATATTATTTGAGCGTGATGGCGGACTTGGTGGAATGAATGTATTGGTGAGCAATGATGACGGCGTTTTTGCGCTGGGGATTCGCACCCTCGCGAATGCGTTAGCCTTGGCCGGACATCGGGTAACGGTGGTGTGCCCTGATCGCGAGCGCTCTGCTACAGGTCATGGGCTGACGTTACATAGACCGCTGAGAGTTGAGCAGGCGGACGGTATTTTTGCCCCACAGGTGGCAGCTTGGGCTTGTTCTGGGACCCCTTCGGATTGTGTCAAGTTAGCATTAGATGCGGTGCTACCCGCAGCGCCTGATTTTGTGCTCTCAGGAATTAATCATGGTGCGAATCTGGGCACAGATGTGCTGTATTCAGGGACAGTATCTGCTGCGATGGAGGGGGTGCTAGAAGGCATTCCATCGATTGCTATCAGCCTGACGAGTTTTGCTTGCAAAGAGTTTCAGCCTGCTGCCGAGTTTGCGGTTAAGTTGGTGAGCCTGCTGGAAAACGATCCATTGAAGTTACCGGTTTTGCTGAATGTTAATGTGCCGCCGGTGGCCGCATCTGACATTAAAGGGGCCGTGATTGCACGCCAAGGCATTCGACGGTATTTTGATCAATTTGAAAAACGCGTTGATCCTCGGGGGAAAATTTATTATTGGCTGGCCGGAGAAGTGATGGAAGAGGGTGACGCTGAGCTGAGCGTGCCACCTGTCGATGATCGATTGGCTCAACAGAAGGCCAGTAATTTAGATCAGGTACTATCATCTATTCGTGATCAATATACGACTGATGTCAAAGCGATTAAGGAAAACTACATTACGGTAACGCCGTTACAATACAACCTCACGGCTGATGCGGCGTTAAATTTTATGGATTCTTGGCTTGATCGCCATTTTTGAGACTGTGTCAAGGTTTTTACATGTGGCGGACAAAACAGCAAAATAATTACATGTGGCGTATAAGACAGCAAAATAAATAGATAAATAGGTAGATAACGCAAACTCTAGACCTGCCTTGGGCATTCTTCAAGCAGGTGCTCTCGCTTTCTTACAGTTACTGTCAAAGCGTTTCTTGGTCTAACTGCTAAGAGTGCCGCTAGCTGTAAGAATGGACAGTAATTCCTCTAAATCACTTCATGTAAGGCTCATGTCAGATCAGCACGGTCAATTTTCGATATGCTTTTGGGGCGTCCGGGGAAGCGTCGCTTGTCCAGGTTCTCAAACGGTTCGATATGGCGGCAATACGGCCTGCATTGAAATGAGAGTAGGCGGTGAGCGGCTCATTTTTGATGGTGGTACTGGGTTGCGAAATCTAGGGCAGCAAATGTTGCCAGAGATGCCTGTGAAGGCCAATATGTTTTTTACCCATTCTCATTGGGATCATATTCAGGGATTTCCCTTTTTTGTGCCTGCTTTTGTGCCGGGTAATCAATTCAAAATTCATGGTGCGATCGCACCTAACGGCTCTACTATCGAACAGCGACTGAACGATCAGATGCTCCATCCCAATTTTCCTGTTCCCCTGCAGATCATGGGCGCAACCCTAGAGTTTTGCGACATCGAAGTGGGCGAAGTGGTCAAAATTGGAGAGGTTGAGATTAGCAATGCCATGCTGAACCACCCCGGCGAAGCCATTGGTTACCGGGTGAGCTATCGCGGCCATGCTGCAGCCTATGTCAGTGATACGGAGCATTTCCCAGGTCGGCTGGATGAAAACGTGCTGCGACTAGCACAAGACGCAGATGTGATGATTTATGACTGTACCTACACCGACGCCGAGTATTACGACGCAAAATCTAGCAAGATTGGCTGGGGTCACTCGACTTGGCAAGAAGCGGTAAAGCTAGCCAAGGCTGCTGACGTCAAGCAGCTTGTGATTTTTCATCACGATCCTACCCATACCGATGATTTTATGGACGATATTGTTTGCCAGACGTCGGCAGCCTTGCCCAGTAGCATCGTTGCCAAAGAGGGCATGGTGCTGAATTTGATTAAAGAAACGTCTCCAATAGCAGCGGCGGTGTAGGTTGAGTTTGACTCAACTCTGGACTTGCTTGAGATCAATTCGGACAATTGAGTTGCCAATCATATGCTGTACGGAACTGACAATATGTCAGAATGTAAAGCGTGTGGATTACTTCTTCGATCAAGGCCGCAAAAGGGCCTGCAAATATAGCGCTGGGCAATTTCGACGGCGTCCATCTGGGTCATCAGCGGGTGATGGCCCAGATGTTGGCTGAGGTACACCTGTCGTCTGGGCCAGCGGAACTGCCAGCGGACGATATGGCCCTCTGGAGGGCTAAATCTCGACTGGAGCAGCCGCTAAATCCGCTGAATACTGATGAAACTTTAAGTCAGCCCGGCTTGATTCAGCAAACCTTAAGCTCACAGTCGGTGGCGG
>JAAUPS010000215.1 GCA_012033015.1 Phormidesmis sp. RL_2_1 | reverse complement strand
GCAGGGTCTCACCGCTGGTCTTGGTGAGCATTCCTTAGCGCCGTATGACGACGCAGGGTCTCACCGCAGCTCACTCGACAAAAGCCATAGAGCTATATGACGAACGCTATACAGTGTAGAAGGCTTCGTCTCTTTAAACGATAGTCTCCTTTACATAAAGCCTATCCCAGTCGATGAATCCTCCCCAGCGACTCCGCCAATGGGGGTGACTAGTGCCATTGCAGTCGAGTCAGCGCGGTCGTGATAAACACAGCGATCGCCAGCTTGGCTGCAAAGCTACCGACCATCGTCAGGATTTCTGCAGCCGCTAGCGGCAAAATTTCAGCTAGCGCTAAGCCACTCAAGCCCACCACACACAGCCCTGCTGTGATCATTGACAGCCCTCGAAAAAGCAGATGAGTCTCCTCACCCCAGTCTTGCACACACAAAGAAGCCAGCACCCCTGCCGTCCCACCGAATAAAAGCAAAACAGGCGATCGCGCAGCACCTGGGGCCACGATTAAAGCCACCGCTGCAACCACCGCCAACCCTACCGCCAGCCAATATCTTTGGCGCTGGCGAGCGGTCTCAGCCCTCAGGGCACTGACCACCAGATAGGAAAGCACCCACATCGCCGCTATCGATGAAAAAATGAACAGTCTGCGAAACAACACCATCCCACCCACCCCGACGAGTAAAGCAACCGGCGCGGCACTGAGCCAATAGTGAGCACGAATCTGCGCCGCACTAAACAAAGCTTTGCCGTACGGATTGACATAATGCATCCCATTCAACGGATTCTGCGCCCGAAGAACACTCATCAACCCCTGCTTAGCCCAGTCATTCTCAGGATCTAGCCTCAGCGCCTCCTTAAAATCTCTCAAGGCCGATTCTCTGTGCCCTTTGTAATGATGAATCCAGCCGCGGGCGGCAAATGCCTGAGAACAGTTAGCCTGCTGCTGCAGAATTTTGCCAATATCCAGCATAGCCTCGTCCCATCGCCAGCGTGCTATCAGCCCCCGCACCCGAAATAGCTGACATGGCAGATGCTGTGGATCACAGCGCAAGCCTTGCTCAGCGCTTTTGAGCATTTTTCTCAGGCTGCTCACGATGGGCCCAATACAGAGCTTCTAGCAAATAGGCATCCGCATTGCTAGGGTTGATGGCCAGCAGCCGATGGGTAGCCTTCAGCATCTGCCGGAACTGCCGCAAGGCGCAGTAACTCCAAGCCAAGTGGTAGTGCGCATAGGCCAAGTCGGGAGCTAGGGCAACGCCTTTTTGGGCGGAGGCTAAAGCCAGCTCTTTTTGCCCCAGCTCTCGCTGACAAAAGCTGAGCGTAGCATGGGCCACCGCATCCTCTGGATCTTGCGTAACCACCGACTCCAGCAGCGGCAGCGCTTGGGCAAACCGTCGCTGCCCCATCAGCAACCGCGCTCGTTCTAACTCATTCATTCAGATAGGTCAAAATATCATCGTAGGTGCCATCTTGATTAGCATGGGTCGCGTAGTTGCGAGCAGTGCCAAACCACTCGCGCGTAGAGGGGGTCACCGTTCTAGCGGCACGCAGCAAATCTTTTGTGCCCAAAGGCTTAGGCATACCGGTTTTCATCGCTTCTTTTAGCTTTTCCTCAACGGCGCGATCAACCACCGCCTTTAAATCAGCCCCCGAGAATCGATGGGTCTTTTTCCCGAGCAGACTAAAATCAATATCTTCTACGGGCTTGCCCTTACACAGCAGCCGCAAAATGGCACAGCGTCCGGCCTGATCGGGCGGCTGCACAAACAAAATTCGATCAAAGCGTCCCGGCCGCCGAAAAGCACTGTCTAAGTACCAGGGGGCATTGGTTGCCGCTAATATCAGGACGCCTTCATTGCTATGCTTAACCCCGTCTAGCTCCGTCAAAAACTGATTGATGACGTGCCGCCCGGCGCTGCTGAGCATATCGCTACGACGGCTAGCCAGGGCATCGACTTCATCAAAAAATAAAACACAAGGGGCGTTACGACGGGCCTGCGCAAATAGATCGTGCAGATTTCTTTCACTACTGCCGAGCCACATGTCTAAAATGTCGCTGATCGATACCGCTATAAAGCTAGCTCGAATCTCACCTGCTGTGGCCCGCGCCAAGTGGGTTTTGCCGCATCCCGGCGGCCCGTACATTAAAATGCCGCCGCCGATACTCTTGCCGTAGGCTTTGTACATGTCAGCGTGGGTCAGCGGATAGATGATTTTTAAGCGAATTTCTTCTTTGAGCGCTTCCATCCCGCCTACTGCCTCAAAGGTGATGGACGGACGACGCTCCATGGAGTAGGTCTCATCGTCCTCGTCTTCGTCGTCATCCCAGTCTACGCTGAGAGCATCACCACCATCGGCCAAAACGCCCAGTTGCTCGGCTAGTTGTTCACCTAGCTCAGATGCTTTAAGCGTTTCATCTTGCATGAGGGCTTGGCGAAACTGGGCGATCGCCCGCGTATTATCACCATTTCGTAGCAGTAGCTTAGCGTGCAGTGCCAATGCCTCAGTGAATTCAGGATCGGCTGCGACCAACTCTTCTAACAGTGCCAGTGCTTTGGCATCTTGGCCTTGCTGCGCCCAGCTACGAACCAAGCCAAACTTCAGATCATAATCATCTGGGCAAAGCGCTAGCGCTGTTTTAAATTCGGTAGCGGCGGCGTCAAATTCTCCCATACTCAGCAACAGTTGCGCCAAGTGCTGACGCAGTACCATATTGTCAGGAGAAGACTGTAATGCCATGCGTAGCGATCGCACATGGTCATCGTTAGTCAACATAAGAAAGCTCCCAGCGAACAAGTCTCACTCTCGTTTTTGTGAGCGCACACATCAAGTGTAAGTTTCTATCATACGGGCTGGCCAATTTTTGCAGCAACAGGCAGAGACCGCCCCAAAAGAACGCACACAACAACTGCAAAAGCCCAGCAGCAAACCAAGGTCAAAACTGCCCATCGCCCAGCACCCCTAACAACGCTGCAAGACACCCATTGGTATGCCACCGGCGATTAAAGCCAAGCGCTTCGATCCCCTTTTCATCACCCCCTTTTCACCACCCCCTTTTCACCACCACCGCGACTCACTTGCCCTGTTGTTCTGCAAAAGTTTCATCGAAATATCTGTAGGCTAGCCAAGTGAGAAACGCTATGGATGTTAAAGAAGATGTTAAAGATTGTCTGCTGCCGCACAACTTCGCCGTTTATTGTACTGGATGCTGACCGTAAAAGGGCATCACTGACGTCCATTCAGGGCGCTGCCCTTGCCGCCAGCGAGCATCGGCCAGCAGCATCACCCCTGTGACCGATTCAGCAATCCCTGCGCCCATCTCTGTCGAAACCTGAATCAAAGGCCGCTGCCAACCTGCGACTGTCTTGGCCCAATCAGCTTCAGACACCACCTGCTCGACCCATACGGCCTTTAAATCACCGCTTGAATCAGGTCGATAAACCGCCCCAAAAACAGCCGCTCGTTTCGCGGGCATCCTCACCGCAATATCCTGGCTATCTGATGGGGCATTAGCGGCCAATGCCGCTAGAGAAGACACCCCAAATAAAGGAATCGCCAACTGCTGCGCCAACGTCCGTGCGACGACAACCCCCATTCGGGTACCGGTAAACCCTCCCGGCCCCCGAGCAACTGCTATAAAGCTCAAGTCCTGCCAACTGTAAGGCTGCATAAACGCCATGAGATGCACATGCATTTGACTCGAAACCTCTCGACCTAAGTCCCATACTTGATGGCGTTTGACTTGATGGCGTTGGATTGCCTCTGTAGTCTGCTGTGATTCCTTTAATTCTTGAGATTCCTCTGCGTCTGCTGCAAACGACTGCAACATTAGCCCTAGCTGAGGACTACTGGTATGAATGGCCAAACCAAGCATCGAAAAACCTCAAAAGTTAATGTCGGGCACTGTCGGGTACTGTCGGCGCAATCTTTGTCGATGGGATGCGCACTTGCCGGTTGACCTCTCTTAAATTTAAGGCTAATTTAAGGCTCTTTAAAGCGAAAAGTGGCCATCAGCGGCAAATGATCGGACGATTCGCCTGCTGATTTGATCACCTGACTGTTGAGCAGTTCTAACGTGCTGGGGGTGTAGAAAATATAGTCCAGTTTGTAGCGTGGTTGATTGGCGGGGAACGTGGCTGTGGCTTCACCCCATTGGGGTTGGGGCACGGCTGCTGTAAATTGCTCGGCGTTGGCCATAATTTCAATGGAAAATTTGGGCGCTTCGCGCTGGGCTTCTTCGGTGCGGTTAAGAGAACTATTAAAGTCTCCTAGGACGATCACCGGATAGGTTTGGGCATATTTTTCGGCGAGGCTGCGAACAAAGGTAGTTTGAGCGATTCGGGTGGGGGCATCAAAGGCTTCTAGGTGGAGGTTGATCACCATCAGCGTTTTGCCATTGAGCGTTATCTGTGAAACTTGGGCCAGTCTATCGAGGTAAAAGGCGTTGTAAATGAAGTTGTTGCCAGCGACTTTTGCTAAAACGGTGCGGCTGTTTTTTTCGATGGGGTGGCGGCTGAGAATGGCCTGACCGGAGAGGAATTTTGCCGAAGTGGGCTGAAGGTGGCCAGTAGGGAAAGGGCAGATAGTTTTTGTCCCAGTTGATCGCCAGCGCGCCGCTGCCCAGTCCTAAGCCCTGGGCCATTGCCTCTAATTGATTTACCCCATAGGATCGCTTTGAGTTGAGATCAATTTCTTGGAAAGCCACAATATCGGGATTAACCGCCTGCAGCGCAGCGATCGCCCGCGTTTGATTTTGATCAAAAAATGCTCGCTCAGGCTGAGTGGTGGTGTTATTTGTCAGCCCTGAGAGATAGCCGATGTTGTAGCTGACAATGGTATAGCTCTCTTGGGCTGTAGCGTCACGGTTAGCGCCGCCATCAGTGCCGTAGTTCACAATTTCGGCATATTTTTGCCGATCGAGGGTGCCTGCTGAGCCCCAGAAGTAGAAAAGGGCGATCGCCACGACTGGCAAACCCGCTAATAGCCCTAACCACTTCCATAGCCCTTTCATCACCCAAAACCCTGCTTAAGTTCTACTTAATCCAACATATTCCAACATATATTGATAGGATCATGCCCGCGGGTAATCTATGTAAACATTCGTGATTCCGCCTGCTTGACCCTATCCTCCTCTGGAGCCGCTAAATGTCCGTTAAAAACATCATCTTCTTCGGCTTCCTCGGGTTCATCCCCGTTTCTATGGTCGCCCATTTCCTAGGCTGGAGCGATTTGATTATCTTTGTCACGGCGGCACTCGCGATTATTCCGCTGGCGGGCTGGATGGGCACTGCCACCGAAGAAATTGCGGTGGTTCTCGGCCCTTCCTTGGGCGGCCTGATGAACGCGACTTTTGGTAATGCTACAGAGCTGATTATTGCCGTTTTGCTCTCCGCGCGGGCTTAGTGAATGTGGTTAAATCCAGCATCACAGGCTCTATTGTCGGGAATCTGCTGTTGGTGATGGGCCTTGCCATGCTGCTCGGGGGGCTCAAGTTTAAAGAACAAACCTTTCAACCTACGATTGCGCGGCTCAATGCTTCGTCAATGAATTTGGCGGTGATTGCCATTTTGCTGCCGACTGCGGTTGATTTTACCTCTAGTGGCATTGATGAACCGATTTTGCAGCGCCTTTCGATTGCAGTCGCCGTGGTGCTGATGTTGGTCTATGGCCTGACCCTGCTGTTTTCGATGAAAACCCATGCCTATCTTTACGATGTGGGCGTAGCTGCAGAATCTGAAGAGGCGATTACCTCTTCAGATTCTGCGGCCTCCGTCGAAAAAAATGCCCATGGCAAAACGCTCCATCAGGACACGCTCCACGATCAAGCGCCTCACAATAATGGCCACAACGAGACCCATCAGCCCAACTTAAAGCTTTGGAGCGCTGTGCTGCTAGCCGCCACAGTGGTGGTCGCTGTCGAATCTGAGTTTTTAGTCGGCACCCTCGAAGTGGCCTCCAAACAGCTTGGCCTTTCAGAACTGTTTACCGGTGTGATTATTTGCCGGTCATCGGCAACGCTGCTGAACACGCCACGGCTGTCACTGTCGCCCTCAAAAACAAAATGGATTTATCCCTCAATGTCGCGGTTGGATCGAGTATGCAAATTGCTCTTTTCGTCGGCCCGCTGTTAGTGCTTATTGGGGCCTTCATGGGTCAGCCCATGGACTTAGACTTTAACAACTTTGAGCTTATCTCCGTTGTCGTTGCCGTATTGGTCGCCAACTCCATCAGTGCCGATGGCAAATCTAACTGGCTCGAAGGTACCTTATTGCTTGCGACCTATGTTGTTATCGGGCTGTCTTTTTACTTTCATCCGGTGATTGAAGGGATTGGTTAGGTACCTTCTGGGTTTCTGCTCAGTTTCTTTGGGATGTTTTTGGGGCGTTTTTATGTCTTCGGCATCCTAGACCTCTTCGGCATCCTAGACCTCTTCGGCATCCTAGACTTCTTCGCATCAATGATTTTGCCAAAGCGGCGATCGCGCTGCTGAAACGCCTTCATCGCCTGATGAAACTCAGCTGTGTCAAAGTCGGGCCATAGCGTGTCGGTAATATAAAATTCGGCATAGGCAAGCTGCCACAGTAAAAAGTTGCTAATGCGCATTTCACCACTGGTGCGAATCAGTAAATCAGGATCGCTGACATCAGAGGTGTACAGATGGCGGCTAAAGAGGGATTCGTCAATATCCTCAGGGCGAAGATGCCCTTGCTTAACTTGAGTTGCGATCGCCCGACAAGCCTGCAAAATTTCCTCCCTACCGCCATAGTTCGTCGCGACAGAAAAGCGAATACCTTGGTTGTGCTGAGTTTCCTTGACGGCTTTGTCAATTTCTTTTTGCAAAGTTTCCGGCAGCGCCAGCAGATTGCCCACAAATTGAATGCGCACGTCTTCTTCCATCATTTCCTTAAGTTCTTGACGCAGCACCCGTTCAAATAGGGTCATCAAAAACTCGACTTCGCGGGTGGGCCGCCCCCAATTTTCCGTCGAAAAAGCATAGGCGGTGAGCGCATCAATGCCCCAATCGCGGCAGCAGCGCAGCAGTTTTTCAGCGTATCGACGCCCTTGCGGTGACCCATCACCCGTGGCAGGCCCCGCTGTTTGGCCCAGCGGCCATTGCCATCCATGATCACCGCCACATGGGCAGGCATTCGCTTAGGGACAAATCTTTGGGCAAGGCAGAAAGGGCAGTAGAGAGATGGGAATCGGCTATCATTTCTTTTCCTGAGGGGTGGGGCTAGGCAGCTTGCGCTTAAGCAAACTCAACAGGTTTAAACCTTTGATACTCAGACGCTTGCCCAAGCTACGCAACTGAGGGGCAACGGTATCACCATCCACCGAAGGCGAAAACTTATCAAGTAACAATTCCCTCAGTTTACTGCTGGTCAGGGGCCGATTTAACAGACCACGCTCTGCCACCGAAATAGAACCGGTTTCCTCAGAGACCACCACACACAAACAGTGCTCTACCCGCTCCGTAATGCCCATGGCCGCCCGGTGCCGCGTACCCAGTTGCCGAGACGCATCCTTTTCCGAAATCGGTAAAATAACGCCCGCTGCCAACACCCGTGACCCTCGAATCAGCACCGCCCCGTCGTGTAGCAGCGTCGTCGTTTGAAAAATAGTCTGCAGCAATTCACGGGAAAGTTCCGCATTCAGCCGCACCCCCGGCACCGAAAAGTCACTCTCTTCTATGGGTTCATCGGTTTCGAGAATCATCAACGCCCCAGTGCGGTTTTGGCTGAGCCCCTTGACTGCCTCCACCAGTTCATCGATCACATTATTGGTGGCGCTGAGCTGAGTGTCAGGCGAGCTGAATAACTGGCTTACTTCTCCTCTACCGAGCTGCTCTAGCAGCCGTCGAAACTCAGGCACCAGCATCATCGCTAGGGCCACCGAGGCCCCCAACAATAGCTTGTCGAGCACAAAAGGAAGCAGCCACAAATCTGCCGCCCTGCTCAGTAGCGTGGCTGCCATCAACACCAGCAGCCCCTGCACCATCCACATGGTGCGGCGATCGCGAATCACCGCTAGCACCATGTAAACCAGCGCAAAAACTAAAACAATATCAAGGAGGGTGCGATACAAGAGTCAAACCTGTTTCACCGTATTGCCATATGGATCTCTATCATGGAGGACGACATCATGGAGGACGACGGCCCAGGTTAGGGCCGGACTAAGGCCGCAGCGCATCGGGCAGGCAATCCTGACGCACCAAATCTTCGTAGGTCTCTCGGCGCAATATAATATCGGCCTTTCCCCCGCTGACGAGTACCGCTGCTGGGCGAGGCACACGGTTGTAGTTAGAAGCCATGCTGTAGTTATACGCGCCTGTGGCCGGAACGACCACCACTTCACCGGCTGACAGCGGCGGTAGGCTGGCCGAGTGAATGACCACATCGCCCGATTCGCAGTGCTTTCCGGCAAGGGTTACGGTTTCGCTCAACGGCGCAGACATTTGAGCGGCTGCCAGCACTCGGTACAGCGATTGATAGGTAATCGGACGAGGATTATCAGACATACCGCCGTCTACCGCAACATAGGTGCGAATGCCAGGTACGGTTTTTTGGCCGCCGACGGTGTAGGCCGTCACACAGGCTGAGCCAATGAGCGATCGCCCGGCTCACACAAAGCTTAGGCAGGGGTAAGTCATTTGCCCTGCAGGCTGCTGCAAGGCTCTCACAGACGGTTTTGGCCCACTGATCAATGCTCGGTGGATCGTCCGACTCGGTGTAGCGAATCCCTAGCCCCCGCCAATGTCAATTTCCTGAATAGATAGGCCGTATTGATGGGCCATTTGGCACCAGCG
>JAAUPS010000033.1 GCA_012033015.1 Phormidesmis sp. RL_2_1 | reverse complement strand
TGTGAGGCATTCCTAGCGCGCACGCGACGCAGGTCTCACCGCTGTCTTGGTGAGGCATTCCTTAGCGCCGCCAAGCGACGCAGGGTCTCACCGCTGCTAGTCGAGTTAACCGCTGCTAGTCAAGGCTTCTAGCGTTGGCGTAGCCTCTCCGAGGAGAATGACCATTGTCCTAACTCAATCGACAGAGGCTATAGATGTCACACTTACCACAAGTATTTGTCGTTATATAAGCGTTTTTTCACCTATTTTCTGCCACCTAACTTTTTCCGCCACCTACTTTTCACCTACTTTCCACATACTTTATTTCACCTATGTATATTGTGATGGATTGCTAATCGCCATCACCTAAAAGCATCGACAACATACACCAATGGAGCCTCTCGATGGAAATTTATCGCCTGCCTGTGCGCTCAGATAACTACATTTTTATCTTGCACAATTGCGCTGATAACACAGCCGCAGTCATTGACCCGGCAGATGCCCCACCCGTACTGCAAAAACTAGACGAACTCGGCGCTACCCTGATTGCTATTTTCAATACCCATCACCACAATGACCACGTCGGCGGCAACCGTCAGTTGCTCCAGCGGTTTCCCCAGGCCGAGGTGTACGCAGGCGCAGAAGATAAAGGTCGTATACCAGGGCAGCAGCACTATTTACGGCAAGGCGATCGCGTCTCTTTTGCCAACCGCACTGCTGATGTCTTTTTCGTTCCCGGTCACACCCGAGGCCACATTGCCTACTACTTCCCACCGCTTGCGCCAACAGAAGCGGGCGAACTCTTCTGCGGTGACACCCTATTTGCCGGTGGCTGCGGCCGACTTTTTGAAGGAACTTCCGAGCAAATGACCCTTTCCCTCAGTCAGCTACGCGCCCTACCAGATAATACGCGAGTGTGGTGCGCCCATGAATATACACTTAGCAATCTCAAATTTGCCGTCAGCGTAGATGGTGACAATCTATGCTTGCAAGAGCGCCTCAGACAAGTCACCACCGCCCGAGCCCACAACCAGCCGACGATTCCTTCACTACTCGCCACTGAAAAAGCCACCAACCCTTTTTGCGATGGGATAACCCTGCTTTGCAAGCCGTCGCCCAGAGCCAATCACCCATCAGCGTATTTGCGCACATTCGTAAACTGAAAGATACCTTTTAACCAGTTGCACCTTTCGCCTAACTTCAGTAAAGTAGTAGACTGCGCTGCGATCAAAGAAACTTAGTAAAAGCAATGGCGAGAAAAAAAACTCAGGTAGTCCTCTCTCAGGACATTCCCAAACTCGGGAAAGATGGCGATTTGGTAGATGTAGCTCCTGGCTATGCCCGTAACTTTCTTATTCCCCGCAGCATGGCTTATCGGGTGACACCCGGTGTGCTCAAACAGGTGGAATTTCGCCGTGAAAAAGAGCGTCAGCGCTTAGAAGCGATTAAG
This sequence comes from Phormidesmis sp. RL_2_1, assembly GCA_012033015.1. Classification (GTDB taxonomy): domain Bacteria; phylum Cyanobacteriota; class Cyanobacteriia; order Phormidesmidales; family Phormidesmidaceae; genus Phormidesmis. The sequence goes on along the minus strand of JAAUPS010000033.1, from coordinate 27,659 downwards.
CAAGAGGCTGAAGCCATTAAAACAGCACTTAATACCATTGGGCTGTTTACCATTGCCAAGGCTGTCGGCGAAGAAGATGCCATCTTTGGTACCGTGACCGCCGCTGAAGTTACCGAACTGATTCAGGCCAACGCAGGCAAAGAAGTAGATCGCCGCGAAATCACTCTCCCTGACATCAATAAGCTAGGCGATTATCAGGTAGATATTAAGCTTCATAGCGAAGTCACCGCGACCATCAACCTCCGCGTAGTCGCTGATTAAGCCTTGCTGATGAAGACGCTGTGAGGGACTTGAGCCAAAATACCATCCCAGGCTGGGCTAGGGACAAGGGCTAAGGGGTAAAGGTGGTAGCTGATTAAATTGCAAGTCCCTTACTTTAATGGCGAACATTAGTACTATTCGTTAAATTAACTAGGGTAGGGAGCCAAGTTGCTCTCTACCCTTTTAATAGTTAAGGATAATATCTACCCTTTTAATAGTTAAGGGCCTACCTGCCCTTTTATATAGTTAAGGGCCTACCTGCCTTCCTCCCTTCCCCTTCCCCTATGGTTTCCTCCGAACCTCGCTTCAAACCTGCCATCGACCGCCTCCCGCCTCAAAACATTGAGGCCGAAGAAGCCATTCTCGGCGGCATTTTGATTGACCCAGAAGCCATCGGACGAGTGACAGAAATTATTGTGCCGGAAGCGTTTTACATTGGCGCTCACCGCAGCATTTATCAAGCGGCCTTAGACCTCCAATCTCGCGGTCTGCCCACTGACCTGATGGGTGTTGCCTCTTGGCTCAAAGACAAAGGCACTTTAGAAAAAGTCGGTGGACAAAGCCGCTTGGCTGCGCTGATTGATCGCACCATCAGCGCAGCCAATATCGATCAGTACGCCAAACTGGTCATGGATAAGTACACCCGCCGTAAGCTGATTCGCTCGGGTGGAGAGATTATTCAGCTTGGCTATGAAACTGAAACGCCCCTTGAAGATGTCTTAGACAAAGCCGAGCAGGAACTTTTTGGGATTACCCAAGAACGGCCCACGGCAGGGCTGACGGCCACTTCTGATATTTTGACGGATACCTTCTCAGATATTGAGCAGCGATCGCTCGGGATGGTGCTTCCGGGCCTAGCTTGCGGCTTTTATGATCTAGACGCGATGACCCAAGGTTTTCAGCGCTCTGATTTGATCATCGCAGCCGCTAGACCTGCTATGGGAAAAACAAGTTTTGTCCTCAATGTGGCTCGAAATATTGCGGACACGCATCGTCAGCCGGTGGCTATTTTTAGTTTGGAGATGTCTAAGGCACAGCTCATCTACCGATTGCTTTCCTCAGAAGCCAAGATTGAAAGCGGACGGTTGCGCACCGGGCGCATTGCTCAACATGAGTGGGAGCCTATGGGCCATGCCATTAATACGCTCTCTCAGCTACCAATTTTTATCGATGATACACCCGGTATTGGGGTGAGTGAAATTCGCTCTAAGGCACGGCGGCTGCAGGCGGAGCAGGGGGGCGCGCTGGGTTTGATTTTGATCGATTACCTGCAGTTGATGGAAGGCTCGGGAGATAATCGGGTACAGGAACTGTCGAAAATGACGCGTTCGCTCAAGGGCCTTGCCCGCGAACTTAATGTCCCTGTGATTGCCCTTTCCCAGCTTAGTCGTGGCGTAGAATCACGCACTAATAAACGCCCGATGATGTCGGATCTCAGAGAATCAGGGGCGATTGAGCAAGATGCGGATTTGATTATGATGCTGTATCGAGAAGAATATTACGACCCCGATACGCCCGATCGCGGTATTGCCGAAATCATTTTGACTAAGCATCGCAATGGGCCTACCGGCACAGTCAAGCTGCTTTTTCAGCCAGAATATACGCAGTTTCTGAACCGGGCTTCTGATTTCTCCCAGCGAGATTGACCCTCAATCACAGCCATTTTTATCCCTGTGATTGAGGGCCGCGATGCCCACCGTGATACGCAGTGTGATGGCGCTACGCGGTGGGATGGCGATACGCGGTGGGATGGCGCTAGCTACCGATACGTAGAAGCTCTACGTCAAAATTAGGGTGGCATTGGGCGGAATCACACCACCTGCGCCGCGAGCACCGTAGCCTAGCTCAGGCGGAATAATCAGCTTCCGGCGATCGCCTACTTTCATCAGGCCCACCCCTTCATCCCAACCTTTGATCACCTGCCCTTGACCAATGGTGAAATCAAAGGGACGACCGCGATCGCGTGAACTATCAAACTTAGTGCCATCTTCCAAGGTGCCAACATAGTGGACAAATACCCGATTGCCTGGTTGAGGCGTTGCGCCGTCGCCTTCGGCAATGATGACGTACTGTAACCCGGAGTCCGTGGTGATCACTTCTTCAGCCTGTACTTCGGAATCTGTCGTTCCCACTTCTTCAGCCATTGCATCTCCTGCGGTTGTTTCTTCTTCTATCAAATCACTTGCACTGCCTTGGGCAACCAGCGTTTCGGTTGGTGCAGCAGGGTTTTGTGAAGCTTTGAGCGCGATCGCACTTTCGCTATCACCACCGGTAAATTGAGCAATTACCAGCACCACGCAACAGACCACTACCACGCCAAAGCTAATTAATATTTCTCTCATCGCCTTAATGAATGAAGTCTCGTTTCCTCGCACAGTGTACGACGGTTTCTGCCGTCTCTTCACCGCCAATCTTTATTCTCTAAATCTCGTAACTGGCGCTCCAATCGATCGAGCCTGCCGCGCAGCTCATCCATTTCCGACTGCCGAGGAACGCCCAGATCTTGCATAATATTGCGTACCTGCCTTTGCATCTGCTTCTCTACAGCGCCCTGGTCAATATTAAACTGAGCCATAAAATCATCGACAAATCCTTTCGCCTGATCAGGATCCAACTTGCCATCGCGCACCAGTTCTTCACTCATTTGCTTGACCCGTTCAGCCACCAGTGAGGTCGTGCCAATACCCAGCATCAAAAGCTGTCTGAGTAAATTAGAGGTGTCCATAAGCAAAACTCCCAAACTTCGAGCGCGACAGTATTCTTAACGTAAGACGCGCGGATTACCTTCCTATTTTGGCAAACTATCTGCGCATCAGCTTGGCCCGTAGCGGGCGGTTTACCGTAAGCCTAGGCGAATTTTCTGCCAGTGCCCCGCTCTCTGGGTTGCTGACTATTTGAGTAGCTTGACTAGCGATATATCGCTTGTGCCGGATGCATTCGAGCCAAGCGTGTCGCTTGGCCCGTTGTCACGGAATGGTTTCAGCCAGCATACTGTAGCTCAGCCAAGCGGCCCAAGCCATCGCTTTATCAAACCTGACAAATCTGAAGGACGCCCTGACCATGCCTGCTTGTCCAAGATGTAGCCGTGCGATCGCAACCGACACGATCACCTGCCCCCACTGCCAGCTTAGCCTCACCGCCCACGGCCATCCTGGAATGCCTTTATATCGGGCCACCGACGAGGTGCCGCTCTGTGCCACCTGCGCCTACGATGCCGATGACACCTGCAACTTTCCTCAGCGCCCCCAAGCCAAAACCTGCACCCTATACCAAAACATCCAAGCCCCCAAACAACTCACCCGCTCAGACATTTATCCCATTCCTTGGTGGCGTAAAAATATTCTTTGGATAGGCTTCGGCCTGCTCGTGACCGTCAGCCTTCTCACCGCCCTGTTATAGCCAGCCTAAAAGCAAAACCTCACCACCAAAAACCTCACCACCAAAAACCTCACCACCAAAAACTTCACCACCAATAGAAAACCTCATCACCAATAGAGATAGGGTGATGAGGTCATAATCTACACCAGGATTAAACCAAAATTGTGTCACCGTTTAACGGATTCTGGTTACCGGGTTCCGCTCAACGAGTTCTAGCAGCTTGCTGCGCTGCCACTTCGCCATCAATATCCAGCTCATTACCAGCCGCCATAACACTCTTGTAAAAGAAACCAGCTAAAATTGCACCCAAAATTGGCGCAACCCAAAACAGCCAAACCTGCCCTAATAACTCAGGCCCAGCAAAGATAGCTGGCCCCAAGCTCCGCGCAGGATTCACAGAAGTATTGGTCACCGGAATACTAATCAGATGAATCAGCGTCAGCGCAAGACCAATAGCAATCGGCGCAAAGCCTTTAGGCGCACGGCCATCAGTCGAGCCTAAAATCACCACTAGGAAAATAAAGCTCAAGACCACTTCAATTAAGAAACAAGCCCCCAAACCGTATCCCCCAGGGGAATGCGTCCCAAACCCATTGGTCGCTAGCGGATTAGAGCCACTCAACACAAAGTCAGGTTGGCCAGAAGCGATTATAAACACAAAGCCTGCACCAATGATGGCACCTACGACCTGTGACACGATATAGGGCAGCAGCTCACCACTTGGGAAGCGGCCCCCGGCCCATAAGCCAAACGAAACCGCTGGATTGAGATGGCAGCCTGAAACATGGCCAATGGCATAGGCCATTGTCACTACCGTTAAGCCAAAGGCCACTGAAACACCTAACAGACCAATCCCTAATGGGTAAGCCGTGTCAGTACCGATATCAACCCCGCCCGCGACAAACGTAGCGGCGAGTACAGCACTACCACAGCCCCCTAGCACTAACCAAAAAGTGCCGACCGCCTCAGCGATGCACTTACTTATCAAAGACATTTTTACAACGACTCCTTTAAAACATACTCATCAAAAAAGTGATGATAAGTATAGATATTAGTACGGCATCTTTTCCGAAGTCGCAGATCTACTGACTTTGATCAGAATTTAAATCACGCCCTCGCAGCGACAGACTCACAGTCGGATTCAAACCATCGTCAAGCCCATAGGCCAACCTACAGCCAACCTACAGCCAACCTACACAAAGCACTACAATGGGTAAGCGCTTAAGAGCATTGACATGACTTCTACGACTCTTGTACCCAGTAGCGAAATTGCCGAAGCAGTTGAATATCGGCGGAATTTTGCGATTATCTCCCACCCTGATGCGGGTAAAACCACCCTCACTGAAAAGCTCTTGCTGTACGGCGGTGCCATCCACGAGGCTGGATCGGTCAAGGCGCGTCGGGCTCAACGTCATGCTGTATCTGACTGGATGGAGCTAGAACAGCAACGAGGCATTTCGATTACCTCGACGGTGCTGCAGTTTAGCTATGCCAATTACTGGATCAATCTACTCGATACCCCTGGGCACCAAGATTTTAGTGAAGATACCTATCGCACCCTAGCAGCGGCTGACAATGCAGTGATGCTAGAAGATGCGGCCAAGGGCCTTGAGCCGCAAACTCGCAAGCTGTTTGAGGTTTGTCGGATGCGGGACATGCCGATTTTCACCTTTTTTAATAAGCTGGATCGACCCGGACGCGAGCCATTAGAGCTATTGGATGAAATTGAGCAAGAGTTAGGACTGACGACCTATGCAGTCAATTGGCCGATTGGTATGGGCGATCGCTTCAAAGGCGTTTTTGATCGTCGCAAACAGCAAGTTCACCTGTTTGAGCGCACTGCCCACGGCAGCAAAGAGGCCAAAAATACTGTGTTGGATATAGATGATCCGCGCATTGAAGAATTGGTGGGCCAAAATCTATATGAGCAATTTCGAGAAGAGTTGGAAATGCTCGATGAAATTGGCCCCAAGCTGGACTTAGAGATGGTTCATGCAGGCCAAATGACGCCTGTATTTTTCGGCAGCGCCATGACCAATTTTGGAGTTGAGCTATTTTTAGATGCCTTCTTGGACTATGGCCTGAAGCCAGGGTCCCATGAGAGCACTATTGGCCCAGTGCCACCGACTCAAGAAGATTTTTCCGGCTTTATCTTTAAATTGCAGGCCAATATGGATCCGCGACACCGCGATCGCGTTGCCTTTATCCGCGTCTGTTCAGGCAAATTTGAAAAGGACATGGTGGTCAACCATGCCCGCACTGGCAAAAACGTTCGTCTTTCTCACCCGCAAAAGCTTTTGGCCAAGGGCGAGAGTCTTTAGAAGTGGCCTATCCCGGCGATGTCATAGGGCTAAATAACCCCGGTGTATTTGCCATCGGTGACACGATTTATCAGGGCGAAAAGCTGGAGTACGAAGGCATTCCCTTTTTCTCTCCCGAAATGTTTGCCTATCTCAAAAATCCCAACCCATCAAAGTTCAAACAGTTTCGCAAAGGTGTTTCCGAGCTGAGAGAAGAAGGCGCGGTACAAATTATGTACTCGGCTGACGAATCCCGTCGCGATCCGATTTTGGCAGCAGTCGGTCAGCTCCAATTTGAGGTGGTGCAGTTTCGCCTTAAAAACGAATATAACGTCGATACCCTGCTAGAGCCGATTGGCTACAACGTAGCCCGGTGGGTGACCGGTGGCTGGCCTGCGTTAGAAAAAGCAGGTCGCATTTTTAATACGGCCACCGTTAAAGACAGCTACAACCGTCCTGTTTTACTGTTTAAAAATGAGTGGAACTGCCGCCAAATCGAAGCTGATCACCCCGCACTTAAGCTCAGCAGCACAGCTCCAGTGGTCTCGGGAATGCAGCCAGAAGATCTCTAGTGCAGTGGCCTCGCATGATCTACAACCATGCCATTAATGGCCATGGGATTAATAATCCATGGGATTAAAAGACTATGGGACTAATGACCACGGGAGCGATCAAGATGTGGTGTATTACGATGTAATTATTACGATGTGACTAGAGAAATTAAGCGTTACTAAGGTTTCACCCGTTGGGGTAACGACACGAAGCCTGCTCGATACCATGAGAAGGTGGCATAGTAAAGTTACATAGTTAAAGTTACATAGTTAAAGTTGCATAGTAAAACTTGAGGGGAGGCACCATCTATGAATAAGAGCATTCTTTTTCTGACGATTTTAGGCATTGCCTTGGCAATTTTGCACTCACCTCACGGTGTGCTTACCTTAGGCATTATTAGCTGCTTAGTCATCGCCGCGATTAAGCTGTTTTGGTCTGTCCTTCAGGCATTTGCTCAGCCTCGTCAACGCTCCAAGCTCACCTAAAATCTCTGATCACTAGTCTGTAACGGTTGCTACTGCTAGCGAGAGTCATGATGCGGCTTGAACAGTCAGCGCATGTCCTGTGGGCATTGCTAGGAGAATGAGGGTTATGTGAGCTTTGGGCAGGTCAACTTTAGGCTATTTCTAGGCTAATTTCTAGGTTATTTTGTGTTAGGCCATTTCCATCCAGTCAAAAATTCTTTCGAGCTGCTGCAAACTCAGCACACCTTGCTGCCAAAGCACGATGGGCAAGGGGCCGAGGTCTTTTTTACACTGTTGAAGCGCTAGCTTAATCGACGTGGGTGGAATGGAGAGTTCATCCTCTAAAAAATGGATGAGTTTGGTAGAGTCACTTGACATGATGGTTGAGTCTGATGAAATAAAAAGCTTGAAGTAAAGGAAGATTGGACAGCTAGAGGTGTAGACAAGTCACCGCCCATTTCTCAGTTAGCAGCTCCAAAAGATTGCCTGCCTCTCTGTAATCTGTCTTTCTGTAAACTGCAAAGAGAGAAAAATATGTAGACAATACTTTTTCTAACGTGCTTAGCCTAAAAGCCAAGTGTGGAATTTAGTAAGCCCAATTTTTGTCTTCAAGCACTTGGTTCAAGCACTTGGTTCAAGCACTTGGTTCGAGAGATATAGCAATCGCCAGATGCAGTTGACGATTGCTGAGCACGTAGCACGATATGCATGACTGATTTCACCTATTGAGCAGGTGTAGCTTGATCAGGTGTAGCGCTATGTGGCAAACGCTCTAACAAGGAAAATATGGGCTGCTGCTTAAGTTCAGTAATTCTACGGTAAAGCGGCAAAAACGCAATATTTTATATAGATTTCCTTAATATTTAAGGGTCTAGAGGGCTTCTGATAAGGGTTGAATAATCACGGTATCCCCCGGTTGGAGGTCGATTTCGGCGGCGCGACCGCTGCGTAGCTCTAACACGTTATCAATCAGTTGGTTGCTAGGCCCATAGGAAGGACAAGGCTCAGATGGACAAGGGGGCACTTCGGCTGCGATCGCAATCACCTTTCCATGCCGTAAAAACACCATATCCAAAGGTACCGGCACATCTTTCATCCAAAAGCTTGTGGGGCGAGGCGGATCAAAGGGAAACAGCATACCGCGATTGTCTGGCAGAGCTGAGCGAAACATCAGACCCAATGCCTGCTCAAATTGAGTCTGTGCAACTTCTAGTTCAAATACCTCACCTTTCATCTCAGCCGTTGCGGTAATGGGCAATAGCTGACCTGGGCCACTTAAGGTGATAGGCGCTGCTTCAGGCACCTCCGCTTCTTCCTCTGATGTGGCTGCTGTCGCATCAGAGGCCGCTTCATGAACAGTCGGGGTTGGGCTACTAGGAACAGGGGCAGAGGCAGAACCATCAGGCACAGAACAGCTCCCTAGCATGACACAAATCAACAGCGTCAGGGCTGCATAGCAAGTCCATGGGTGCTGTAGGCGCATCATCTTTTGATCCTGTGTATGTTGGTGGTGTTCTGACTGAATGTTCAAGATTAATACGGGCCAAGATTAATGTGGATGAAATGAAATGATTGCAATGATTGAAATGAGTGAAATGAGTGAAATTAGCTTTCTCTTAAATTAGCTTTCTCTTAATACGTAGCCCACGCTGCGGACAGTTTGAATGAGGCGCTTTTCATTTTCGCCATCTATTTTTAAGCGCAAGTAGCGGATATACACCTCTATAACATTGGATTCACCAATAAAGTCGTAGCCCCACACGCTCTCTAAGATTTGCTTGCGGGTGAGCACTTCGCGGGGGTGTTCCATTAAATATTTCAGCAGCTCAAATCCTTCATGGTGAGTTCAATGATGCGGTTATTGCGAATCACCTGCCGCTGGGCCAAATCTAAGACAAGGTCGGCAAATCGAAGCTGCTCGCCGCTAGCGGCGCTAGGCTGGAGATAGGCATTGACAAGCTTGATAAATTCGTCGCTGCGGTAAGGGGCTAAGAAGTAATCGTCTGCGCCAGATTCTAGGCAAGCAACGCGATCGCTCAGCGCATCGTGGGCCATCATCAATAAAATAGGCACCTGATTTTTCTCTGCGCGCAACTGACGACACAGATCTAGACCAGAATCTTCAGCCAGCCTGCGGCCAACCACCACAAGGGCAGGCACCATCGTGCGCGCCTGTCTCAAACCAGAGGGCAAATCGTGAGCCTGCAGCGCAGCGTAGCCCGCTTCGTGCAAATCTACGCCAATTTCATGGGCAAGGCTTTCGTCGTTTTCCACAATCAGGACTTGAGGTGTTCCCAAAGGGCCGGTGGCGGCGGTGGCATCAGACACACTCATAGGCAACTCAGTAGTGAGAGATCTTGGCTCAGGGTAGCTCTACTGAAGTCGGCTTGGCAATATGGGGGAGTCCCCACCCCAACTTTTCGCGCAATACACGGAAAAACTCAGGCGACTTGAGCCGAACAAATCGAGCGGGATAAGGCGATCGCATCAAACTCACCCGGTCACTCGGTATCACATAGCACCCCGCATTTCCATCTACCACCATCACCAAGGGTTCTGGCGTCGCCGAAGTCACCGTCACCGACTCTGAATTAGGAAAGACCAACCCCCGTGAAGCCAGCGAGTGTGGGCAAATCGGCATGAGCTGAAGCACCGGCACCCCGGCGTTATCACCGGTCCGCCTGCTGATAACGAGTAGGCCGTCGATCCGGTCGGCGTAGAGATAATAATGCCATCGGCAGCAATATCGACCGGGGCATGATTGCCTATTTGCACCTCAAAATGACACATACTCGTGAGCGGCTGACGTTGCATCACCAACTCGTTTAGGCAAAGCGCCTCCCAGCTTAGGCGGCCATGGCTGTATAGCTTTACCAACACCATTGCCCGCTCTTCTATTTGATACTTGCCCGCAATAATTTGATCAACTGCTTCATTCAACTGATTGAGATATATCTCAGTCAAAAAACCCATATGACCTGTATTGACTGCCAGCAGCGGAATCCCCTTAGGAGCCACTTGGCGAAAGGCGGCTAGTACAGTGCCATCACCGCCAAACACCACCGCAAAATCCATATCCTGGTCAAATCCGGGGGGCACCAGACTATCCACTGGCGTGTGGCACATCGGCTTACCAGTTTGAGAATAGCCCAGCAACCCAGTTGCACCCGTCGCCAAACACACCTCGTAGTTGAGCGCTTCAAGACGAGTACGCAACGCCTGAGCGGCGGCGTCAGCTACGGGCTTAATATCGTTGAAAATGATGCCAACCTTAGGCACAATAAATTCTGAAGATGGGGGTGAATACCTTATAGGCTATCGCCTTTGGCGATGCCTTGAATAGTGAAGATTTCATCTATAGCGTTTCTCACTTAGCATCAGGACAACATTACACAACATTACAGATGAAACCCTTACATCACAACGGGCCAACCGACTCGTTGTAGCACATGCATCCACACCGACGATTCAAATCCACTGAAGCCAATCCACTGAAGCCAATCCACTGAAAGCTCATAATCCGTTTCCTGGTCTCAGTTTGTCACAGGACTTTAAGAAACATACTAATGGGTGAAATATTGGTGAAATGAAATATTGGTGAAATATTTATACCGCTAAAGGTAGCTACGAGACAGAACGCCCGCTATCGTTAAAAAAAGCAAGTTAAGGAGCGCTGAGTCTGCGTGAGTTCTAGCCCCCATCTGCCCGCAACAACAGCCCATGTTCGGATTACTCATCAGTCTTGGCAACATGGCAAGATTGAAGGTGACGTCAGTGCTAATGAGTTTGAATGGCACTTTCGCTGGCGCTTTCGCCAAGGCCACCTATCCGTAGAACCTTCACTCGGTAGGGCGCTCATTCAAGAACCCCTAGGTCGTTTTTTAGAACAATTTGATTATCAGCTAGAACCGGGCGGTGATTATTCGTTTACGATTCGCGCGCAATTATAACTCGCAAAATCACCACTGCTCCAAATCACCACTGCTCCAAATCACCACCGCTATGGGCTGAATTGCTAGCGGAGAAAATTCCGTTAGTCTTCTCCGGACAACCGCTTCAAGTATCTTTCGACCAGCAAAATAGCCACAATGTCATCTATGGGTCTAGGAATGCTGCGTAACCCTTTCGGAATGAGCTTTCTGACTCCTTTGGGTGGATACATTTGCCAATAGCGATCGCGCGCTTCTAAAGAACTATACCGCTCATCCACCAAGGTAATTCTGGGCGCATTCGGCAGAGCTAATAGCGCCTGCTGCCAATGCTTTGAACCTGTTTGATCACCCAGCACAATACCCGAAATGGGATAAGTCTCCCTAAGGGTTTGAATCGTATCGGTCACCTCACTAACCGGTATCACCTGGTGATAGTGCAGGGCCTTATCTAAGCCCACCACTGCTAGGCCGCATTTGGCCCGACCGGGGTCAAAGCCAAGCAAAGCCGGGCCTAAAAGCGGCGGATGAATTGGAAAGGGATCTGTAAAGGAAGACAAACGGGTAGGCTCACGAAGGCGATCAAAAAAATCAATAAAATCAATTGAAAATAAATGGCTTAACCTCAGCCAAGCGATCTGAGGTTCAACCCTTAATGAGGATAACTAAGGCTAGCCATGACCTACTGAGCCTAGCGCGATCGCATCGTTAGGATTGCTAAAAAGGAGACAGCAGCAAACATTATTCTTTCTCCCAAGAAAAAACAACATTTGAGACTTTGTTAGAAAAAGGGGTGATTTTTGCACCATTCTTTGTTAAGAATACGACTTACCAATGCTATTTTTTCAATGCTATGCTTAATAGCAGTACATATGTACGCACTGCTTAGTGCGACGCCTGAGTGCACGTAAAAAGAGTCGAGCTTTCAAATTTTAAATCGTTCGGTGGCACCACAGATGTTCCCCTGTTACCTGGGTTTACCGTCATCTCTGGGCCGAACGGCTCTGGCAAGTCGAATATTCTCGACTCGCTACTCTTTTGCTTAGGGCTAGCTAGCTCAAGGGGAATGCGCGCTGAAAGGCTGCCTGACTTGGTTAACCAAACCCAGGCCAAGCGTCGATCCACGGTAGAAACTATCGTCACCGCCACCTTTGATATTAGTGATGTTGCCGATTTATTGCTGAGTCAGGATAAATCAGCAGACGAGCAACCGGCAGATAATGCCGCCCATCCGGCTCCAGCGGCTGAGCTAGAAACCTTTGTCGATTCTCAGTGGGTTGAGCCGGATGGGCTTAACATGGCGATGCTGAGTGCGCCATTGCCGCCGCAGTCGGGGCAAAACGGGCACCGCAATGGGAACGGTAACGGTAACGGCAATGGTAAAAACGGAGCATCACCGGTACAGGAATGGCAGGTGACACGGCGGCTGCGGGTAACAGCTCAAGGCACTTATACCTCGAATTACTACATCAATGGCGAGCCTTGTACGCTCAACGATCTGCATGAGCAACTGCAGCGCTTTCGCATTTACCCCGAGGGTTATAATGTCGTGCTCCAAGGGGATGTCACCAATATTATTTCGATGAATGCCCGAGAGCGGCGAGAAATTATTGACGAGCTAGCTGGGGTGGCCTCGTTTGATCGCAAGATCAATCAGGCAAAAGGCAAGTTAGATGTGGTGAAAGATCGAGAAGAACGTTTTCGCATCGTTGAAGCCGAGCTAACCGACCAGCTAGAGCGTCTAGATCAAGATCGAAAAAAAGCCGAAAAATATCAGCAGATTAAGGCTACGCTCCAGGAAAAGCAGCAGTGGGAAGAGGTCATGCAATGGCGATCGCACCAAAAGCAAGTCGCAGCGCTCGCTGACGAAATCGCCCAAGGTCATCAAGCCAGTGAAGCCCTTGAGCACAAAAGAGTTGCGCTGACTGAGCAAATCGAGCAAACAGCCATCGAACTTGCTGCGCTCAACGCCAAGGTCAAAGCGCTGGGCGAAGAGGAGTATTTGACCCTGCAAGCCAAGCTCGCCACCCAAGAAGCTGAACGGCGACAGCTTAGCCGTCAAGCAGAAGCCATAGCCGATACGCGGCAAAAGACCACCGCTCAGTTGGCCGAGCTGCAGGCCAATATTCAAGCCCAAGAAGGGGCGCTCGATGAGTTGAAGCGACAGTTGCAAACGCTGACTGAAAAAGAGCTGGCCCAGATCACAACTGAGCGAGATCAAGCCAGCGCTCGGCTCGAAGCCAAACGAGAAGAAACCAACGCGATCGCCAATCAATCCCAAGCCTGGGTGCAGCAGCAAAGCGGCCTGCGCCATCAAATCGAAGCCCTGCTCGCTCAGCTAGAACCCCAGCGAGCCGAACAGGTTCGGTTACAAGAGCGGATTCACCAGCTAGAAACACAGCAGGCGAACCAGCGGCAGGCATTAGCAGCACTAACAGCGGAAATAGAGGAAGGAGAAGCAAAAGCAGCAGGCAACACGCTCGAAAAAAGACCAGAGCCAGGAGAACATCAAGACACTGGTGCTACCGCCTCAAACGGCACCACAAGCACCACAAGCACCACAAGCACCACAAGCACCACAAGCACCACAAGCATTAGTCAAGCAGATATTCAGGCTTTAGCGCAGGCGGTTGCAGGGGTAGAAGCAGAGCTACAAACCCAAACCCAAACCCTTAACCGGTTGCTGCAAGAGCAAAGAGATAAGCAGCGAGAGCTAGACAGGCTAGAGGCCCAAGAGCAAGCCATCAAAGAATCCCAAGGCACTCAGGCAACTGAGGCCCTGAAGCGCAGCGACATGACTGGGCTGTGCGGGATTGTGGCCGAACTCGGCCGGGTCGATCAAAAGTTTCAGCTCGCTTTGGAGATTGCGGCAGGTGGCCGGATGGGCTTTATGGTCGTAGAAGACGATCGAGTGGCGGCCCAAGGCATTGACCTGCTCAAGCGCAATCGAGCTGGCCGCGCAACCTTTTTGCCGCTCAATAAAATTCGCGTGCCCCACTTCAAGCTGGCCGACAAGTGGAACCGCCCCGATGGCTTTATTGACTATGCGGTGAATTTAATCGAATGCGATCGCAAATACGCCGATGTATTCGCCTTTGTTTTTGGCAGTACGGTCGTATTTGAATCCCTATCAGCAGCACGCCAAAATTTGGGTCAGTACCGGATGGTCACCTTAGAAGGTGAAATTCTCGAAGCCAGCGGGGCCATGACCGGCGGCAGCCTGCGCCAGCAGGGGCGCTTACACTTTGGCACGGTGGCCGCAGCAGAATCCCAAGAAGCCAAAGCATTGCGTGATCGTCTTGATGAAATCACCACCATCCTCAGACGCTGCGAACAAAACGTGAACCAGCTTACGCTTAAAGCCAAAGAAAAATCTCAAACCCTCATTGAGGCTCGTCAAAGCTACCGCGAGGCCGAACTCCAGGCCGCCCAAGCCGCCAGCCAGCGCCAAGCCTTGCAACAGCGCCGAGGCCAAGCCCAAGAGCAGCTAGAGCGCACCAAGCAGGAGCAGGCCCAAGCCCAAGCCCGCCTGCGCGAAATCGAGCAAGCCCTCCCCGCCCAAGAGCAAGCCTTGAGCCAACAGCGCCAAGCCCTTGAAGACCTCGAAAGATCGCAAACCCATCGCGAATGGCAACAGGCACAGGCGGCTGTGCGCACTTTTGAAACCCAGCTCAACGAACAGCAACAGCGTCTGCGCAGCGCCGAAAAACGGCAGCAGGATTTAGCAGTGCAGCAGCAGCAGTTGCAAGCCGTCTTACAGCGAGATGGCCAGCAAGTCATCGCCCTGCGCCAACAGCAGCAGCAGCAGATTAATCAAAACTCAGAGATAGCACAGCAGCAACAGACACTGACCGAAGACATTGCCCAAACCCAAAGTGCGATCGCCGTTCTCGACGATAAACTCAAACAAGAAAAAAACGCCCGTGACGCCATTGAGCGCCAATATAAAGACGAACAAAACCAGCAGCAACAGCTTCAATGGCAGCTCCAAAAACTGCAAGAAACCCAGACGCAGCGCCAGCAGCAGCGCCAAGATCTAGAAGCAGCCATTGCCCGCCAAGCCATCGAACTGCCCGATCCTTTACCCGAAATTCCTGAAGAGCTGACCCTTGAAGAGCTGCACAAATCCCTCAAATCTTTGCAACGTCGTCTAGAAGCCCTAGAGCCCGTCAATATGCTGGCCCTCGAAGAATACGAGCGCACCCTTGAGCGACTCGAAGCATTGACCGAAAAACTCACCACCCTAGAAGAAGAGCGCACCGAACTACTGCTTCGCATTGAAAACTTCACCACCCTGCGCAAAGAAGCCTTCAAAGAAGCCTTCGACGCTGTTAACGAAAACTTCCAAGCTATTTTCGCCGAGCTTTCCGACGGTGATGGCCACCTTCAACTCGACGATGCCAACGACCCTTTTAACGGCGGTCTGACCCTTGTTGCCCATCCCAAAGGCAAGCAGGTTCGTCGGCTCGCTTCGATGTCCGGTGGCGAAAAATCCCTGACTGCCCTCAGCTTTATTTTTGCCCTCCAGCGCTACCGACCTTCTCCCTTCTACGCCTTCGACGAAGTCGATATGTTCCTAGATGGTGCCAACGTCGAGCGCCTCTCCAAAATGATTCAGCAGCAAGCCCGTCAAGCCCA
This sequence comes from Phormidesmis sp. RL_2_1, assembly GCA_012033015.1. GTDB lineage: Bacteria > Cyanobacteriota > Cyanobacteriia > Phormidesmidales > Phormidesmidaceae > Phormidesmis. Next base: position 12,137 of record JAAUPS010000033.1, on the reverse strand, counting down.
GTTCATCGTCGTTAGCCTGCGGCGACCTATGATCGAAGCGGCTGAGCGGACAATCGGGGTCACCCAAGCGCGCGGTGCTTATACTCAAGTGCTAGGCATTAATTTAGCCAAGGCCAACTAATTAGCCAAAGCCAACTAACTCATTAGCCCAGGCCAACTCATAAGCCCAGGCCAACTTATTAGCCCAGGCCAACTTATTAGCCCAGGCCAACTCAACTGACACCGACAACTGAGCCAAGGCTGCCTTCAGCGCTATTGCCCCTGCCCCCGTATTGCCCCTACGCCGTGTCTAGCCTTCTCTGATTGTTCGGCATTCTCTATCAGGCAAAGGGAATGCAGTTCGATACAATGGATCAACTAACAAGTTATAGTTCCTCAAGCTGCGTGATATCGTTTTGAGGCTCACACTTGAGATATCGCTTAAGGCAATCTGTAAACAGTCATGACTTTTGAACAAAGCCGACTCCGCTCTGACATCGTAGGCTCCCAAGTAATCACCCGCAGCACCGGACGCCGCTTGGGCATGGTTAGTCAGATGTGGGTCGATCTCGATCGCCTAGAAGTTGTGGCCCTAGGACTGCAAGAAAATATTCTCTCCAAAGTCGTTGCGAATAATGAGAAGGTCATGCTGCTGAGCGACATTCGCCAAATGGGTGATGTCTTGCTCGTCGATGACGATACGGTGCTCGATGGCGACATTAATACCTCTTCTTTTAGTAATCTGGTCAATAGTGAAGTCATTACCGAATCAGGTGAAGTATTAGGGCGAGTGCGGGGCTTCAAATTTGATGTCATCACAGGCAAATTGGAAACGATTGTGGTGGCCTCCTTGGGCCTGCCGCAAATTCCTGATCAGGTCGTGAGTACTTACGAGCTACCCGTAGAAGAAATTGTCAGCACTGGGCCAGATCGCATTATGTTTTTGAAGGCAGCGAAGAAAAATTAGTTCAGCTCAGTGTGGGCCTGCTAGAGCGGCTAGGCTTAGGCAACGCCCCTTGGGAAAGGGGACTCAGTGATGGCTATGTAATGCCGGTATCAGCCTCTAATCAGCTCCCATCAGGAATAAAAAATGAAGGCCGCCAAAATGCTGCTCGCACCCGTCCGGCAGTAGAAGAGCGCTGGCGTGAAGCAACGCCTCCGCCAAGAGAAGACAGACGCACAGAACGCAGAGAAGCTCCAAGAGCAGACCGGCAACCGTCCCCCCAAGACATTGTTGATTTGCCTGCAGAGGATGTAGATGTTGTCGGTGACGTTTGGGATGAGCCTGCTAAGGAAGCAGAGTTTATTGAAGCAAAGCCCCTCAATCTGCCCAAGAAAAAAGTGATGGAATATGAAGAAGAAACTGACTACTAAAGGTTGACTTCATCTACTCAGGGTTGGCTTCATTCAGATTGGTTTCATTGGTTTCATTCAGATTGGCTTGGCTTGAGTTTGGCTTTGACTTTTTCTGACTAGGTACGCTGATAAGTATTGCGCTGATAGGTATTGCGCTGATAGGTATAAAGTGCCCTGATAGGCACAAGGTGGTGGCCCATGGACTCGGATCAACATCAACTGGAGCAACATCAACTGGAGCAACATCAAGAATTAGAGACTTTGTCGGTGATGGGTCTACCTGTGCACAACACCGACAACTATGTGGGCTGGTTAAATCGTCGTCTGAGCGATCGCAAAGGCACCCATGTCGTCACCCTCAATGCTGAAATGTGTATGCAGGCCCAGCAAAACCGGCCTCTGCGAGATTTTATTGAAAAAGCCGATTTGGTGGCCCCAGATGGTTCAGGGGTGGAGCTTTATTTTCGGCTGATGCGGGGCAAAACACTGCAGCGCTATCCTGGCATAGAACTCGCTGCTGATTTGCTGCAAAGTCTTGGCCCTGATTATAAGGTTGCTTTTTATGGTGGGCAGCCCGCAGTCGTACAAGCTGCGGCTGAACAATGGAAAGTGCGATCGCCACAGCTCAATCTGGTGATTGTCCAGCATGGCTACGCCCAAGGCGATGAGCTAGCGAGCTTTATCCATCAGTTAGAGCAAGCTCAACCCGATCTTATTTTTGTCGGGCTAGGTGTTCCTCGGCAAGAATTTTGGATTGCCGAACATCGTCACTTGTGCCCCCACGCCATTTGGATTGGCATCGGTGGCAGCTACGACATTTGGTCAGGGATGAAAGCACGTGCCCCAAAGTGGATGAGAACCATTCACCTTGAATGGCTCTATCGCCTCTATCAAGAACCTTGGCGCTGGCGGCGAATGCTGGCTTTACCTCAATTTGTGTGGGCATCCTTTTGGTACCGATTGCAAAAGGAGTAGCGTTGATCGTGAAACGGCGTTGGTTTTTGAGGCATTGGTTTTTGAGGCATTGTTTTTTAATGGGGCTGGCCCTTTCTTCTGCCAGTTCAGCAGCACTCGTCAGTTGCCGTGCCAATGAATCAGCCAATAGCGGCGATAGCGCCGATAGTGATGGCGACACAACCGATACACCGAGCAACCCCGCCCGACTGACTGGTCATCATAAAACTTTGGTAATGGCAACTGCTGCCAACTATCCGCCCTATGAATACTTAGCCGATGAAGCAGCGCTAGCGCAGCTTCTGAACAGACTAACGCAACTTCCCCTAATGCTCCTAGCGAAGACACACAGCAAATTATCGGATTTGATATTGATCTAGCAGGGCTGATTGCAAAACGATTAGATCTTCAGCTCAGCATTGTCAATTTAGATCTCGACTTACTGATACCCGCTGTAGTCAATGGCGAGGCCGATATCGCCATGGCGGCTTTAGCATCTACTCGCAGCCGCAAACAAAAGGTCGATTTTTCCAATATTTACTATCGCTCTCGCCATGCCCTCGTTTCGTTAGAAGGCTATTTGCGATCGCGCGATCTGGGCTATCAAACCCTTGGCATCCGCAAAAGCAGCGTCCAAGCCCGATACGCCAATGACCTACGGAAAGATTTGCCCAATTTAGATATTATGGCCTACGACACGCTAAGCGAAGCCTTTTCCGCGCTAGAGCAAGGCCAAGTCGAAGGGCTGATTGTCGAAGCCCATATCTCTGAGCGCTATCTGGGCCTTTATCCAGCCTACCAAGCCCAGATCATCCCTAGCGACGAGCCGACAGGTTGCGCCATCGCCCTAGCCAAGAACTCACCTTTACGTCGTGATATCAACACCGCCTTGGCCGATATTAAAGCCAGCGGTGAAATGGAGCAGTTAATTAACCGCTGGTTCGACTAAGGACAAAAAAAAATTATGCCCTAGATAATCAACTATTGCTGATGAACGGGAATATTGAGTCCAGTGCGCCAGCTTGCGGTTCTATAGCTTCTGTCAAGTTTAGTTAGGACAATATAGCGTGTGCCGGATGCATAACGCCGATGGCGAGGCTACGCCAACGGGTACACGCGCGTTGCTTGGCCCGTTGTCACGTCATGGTTTCAGCCAACATGCTGTATACCTCAGCCAAGCGACTCGACAGATGCAATATGGCAAACGCCATATTTACCGCAAGACCTGTTTGCTGAAAGACCTATCTACTGAAGTTCCTTCGTTACGCCCTTCATGATCTCCCTCCTTTCGCGCAAGCCAAAAGTTCCTGTCGCCCCCAATCATGACTCTCCTACAGAGTCATCAGTCTCGCCATTGGCCCCCGATCCGGCTGTGGCCATGCCCCATCAACCCGCTGCACAGATTCCCCGACAGGCAACCTCAAAGCCTCCGGGTTCATCGCCAAAGCCCTCATCTCAAAAAGCTTCTTCCGCTCAAGCCCAAATCCCGCCGCTCCCAGCTCCGCCTATCATTGCATTGAGCCATGTCAGCAAGACCTATGCCAACGGTGCACCTGCGCTGCTAGACATTAACCTTACTCTGCATAAAGGAGATTTCCTTTTCATCACCGGGCCATCAGGCGCAGGCAAATCCACCCTACTCAAACTGCTCAATGGCCAAGAGCAGCCCACCGCCGGAACTATCCTCATTAATGGCCAACCCATCGGTCATTTGCAAGGTAACCGTCTAGCGATGTTGCGCCGTCGCATTGGTGTCGTCTTCCAAGACTACAAGCTTATTCCTCGTCGCACTGTTGCCGAAAATGTGGCCTTCGTTCTCCATGCTCAAGGCTACAGCCGCAAAGAAATCGATCGCCGTCTTCCCGTCACGCTCAAGATGGTCGGCCTTGAAAATAAAGCGGATCGATTCCCCTCTCAGCTCTCCGGCGGCGAGCAGCAGCGCGCTAGCATTGCCCGCGCCGTTGTCGGTACGCCGCCTTTACTCCTTGCGGATGAACCGACAGGAAACCTCGATAGCGACAATGCTCGTCAGGTGATCAACATTTTGCGTAAGCTCAACAGCATTGGCATTACGGTAATCGTCACCACGCACAACGAGCAAATGGTGCGATCGCTCACCTATCCCGTCGTGCAAATTCGCAATCATCGCCTCTACGATGTTCGCTACCAATGATCTGCCTGTAGACGCATGAACTGCACCTCAACCACAATTTCTGCGGCAACTTTTCTGATTACAGCAATTTTTTGAGCCAGGGCAATTTTCTTTTATAGGGTGGATAACGTAGCGCTAAATCTAGCCAATTGGCTTTTTGGACAATGCTTTTATAGTGCGAAAACGTGTCAAATCCAGCTTTGCCGTGGGCTTTTCCCATACCACTATTGCCCACACCGCCAAAAGGTAAACCCGTCATCGCATAGTGACTGATGGTTTCATTAAAACAGAGCCCACCGGACGAGGTTTGGGTTTCAACAGCCCTTTGCTGCGCCGCATCGGTTGAAAATAAATAAATGGCCAAGGGCTTAGGCCGCTGCTTAATGAAGGCGATCGCATCCGCCAAATCCTCATAGGTCAGCACCGGCAATATCGGCCCAAAAATCTCCTCCTGCATGATTGCCGCCGATTCCGGCACCTGCTCGATCAGCGTCAAAGCCATATATCGGCTAGCAGCGTCACACTGCCCGCCTAAAACCTGTCCGCCTACAGCCTGTCCATCCACAGCCTGCTTACCACTAGCGGCTGCCTCTGCTATCAGTCTTTGCAGCCGCTGAAAATGGCGATCGCTCACAATTCGGCCATAATCAGGGCTACTCGCCATATCTTCACCAAAAAACTCAGTGCTCGTCCGAGCGATCGCAGCGAGCAACTGATCTTTCACCTTGGCCTGCACCAACAAATAATCTGGCGCTACACAGGTCTGCCCCGCATTAAAGCACTTGCCCCACACAATTCGCCGCGCTGCCACCGCCACATCGGCCTTTTCAGTCACAATGCATGGATTTTTACCTCCTAGCTCCAGGGTCACAGGGGTCAAATGCGCCGCCGCTGCCCGCATGACAACTTTGCCAATAGCCGGACTCCCGGTGAAAAAGATATGGTCAAACGGTTCTGCCAGCAAAGCTTGAGCGGTTTCTACACCGCCTTCTAATAGATTCACATAGCCACGAGGAAATGTATTAGCAATCAATTTCGCCAGCAGCTTTGACGTTTGGGGTGCCATTTCAGAAGGCTTGATAATGGCACAGTTGCCCGCAGCGATCGCGCTAACCAACGGCCCCAATGCCAACTGAAAAGGATAGTTCCATGGACTGATAATCAGCACTACCCCCAAAGGCTCAGGCCCTACTCGCCCCCTAGCCGGTTGAAACGGTATGGGAATATGTTGAGAACGCGGTCTACACCAAGCTGATAGATGTTTCAGCGCAAACTTGATCTCGTGGATGACAAGTGCCAACTCACTCACATAGGTTTCCGTTTCACACTTTCCCAAGTCAGCTTTTAGCGCCGCATAAATATCGCCGATTGAGCCGAGGATGTTGGTCTGTAGCTGCTCAAGCTGACCTCGGCGAAAATCAAGCGCCAGCGTTTTGCCACTGGCAAAAAATGAGCGATTCTCTTGAAGTATCTGCTTGACATCAGCCGCTTTAATGGCAGCCGCTTTAACAGCAGTATTGAGATTATCCGGCGACACGATCGGCGAGATCGCCTCTGAAGATGCCTGGAAGCCCATGATAGATTAAGTGATTGCGTCAGCGACAGCGGGTAACAGCAGCCTCAATAACAGCGGCCCTAGTAATGAAAGGGAATCGTCAACAGTGGACTCAAAGAAAGAGCGATCGCCAACCATGGCCATGGATGACCCCAGCCCCCTATCGCCAACGCCCGCTGAATATTGTCGTCACTGTCTAGCAAAGCATCGACCCGCTGAGCCAACCGGCTGCGAGGTGCCGCACAGCTAAAACTTGCACAAATCGCTTCATTCTCTATCAGGGGCGCGGTAATCACACTCATCAATGATTCTGCCAGCACGAGTGTATCCACCCGCTGAGCGGCCCAACAGTCAGCGCGCATCTCCCGCAACAGCAGCAACTCTTGCCACAGCGCTTCAGTCTGCGGCAGCCAAGCCGTCAAACGCCGCAAACCACCTAGCCAAAAGAACCAAAAAGTATCGCGGTAATGGGCATGACCCGCCTCATGCGCGAGCACTGCCGCTAAATGTTGCTCATCCAAGTGTCTCAATAAGCCTTCACTGATCACCAACTCTGATGACCACAGACCAATCTGCGCACTAAACACAGTAGCGACGTTCAGCACCCGGCCTGTCACCAAATCTGGCACGGCATCTTCTGACACGGCATCATCTGGCACGGCATCTTCTGGCACGGCATCAGAGGAGAATGCTTTGATCTGCTGGCGTGGATAGCGCTGAACTTCTCGCAATGTCTGAGATACCAGCCTAGCCAAATGAATCCACAGTCCTACAGCAACAACGATAAAACTGAGTGAAAGCCCATAGCTCAGTTGACCTTCCCATAGATGAGCTGTGCTAGGCCCCATCACAACCACGGCAACCGCTGTCGCTAACAGCAATAAGGGCGGCACGACAAACATGATTAAAGAGAGATGCCATCGGGTGGGCAAATGGCGACTGTCTGCCATGGTTGTACGGTTGAGCATACGGCTGCCAATCGCGATCGCTAAAGCCAGCCCAATCATATGTAAATGCATCATGGCTCCATCTCCCGCACTTCGCGAGCAGCCCGTATTTTTGCGGCGATCGCATCTATCTGTGCCAAGCTCTCATCATCTAAGGTATCCGCAAACGCCGCGACGATGTCAGGCGAGCCCACCGCCAAAAATCGGTGTAGCTGCTCATGGGCCTTGAGAATCTCAGCCTGCTGCTGAGAAATTAGCGATCGCCAAATATACACCCGATTTTGACGATCACAAGCCACCCAGCCCTTTTTGATCAATCGTTTTAGCACCGTTGATACCGAAGAATAGGTCAGCTCTCGATCAATATCTTCTAGAATATGCCGATGTATTGCCGTAGCCGAAACAGGGCCTAACTGCCACAAAATTTCGACAATCTCAGTCTCCAACGATCCCAACGACAAATTTTTAGGTTGATAAGGCGGAAAAGAAGCCATAAAAGGGCCTATATAGCGTGCTGCTTTAAACCCTAGCACCAAGACCCCAACAGCAAACCCTTAAAAAACCAAATAGAGCAAAGTAAGGATGTATTCTTATGCTAGTCAAGGCTTCTAGCGATTCTCGACAGAGGCTATAGACCAAACAAACATAAAATCCAATCAAAAGGCCCCTCTGAAACTAGAGGAGCCTTTGTCCGATGACAACGAATCATTAAAGCCTAAAACCTAAGCCTATCTCTATCGACTTATATACGGACGACAGCCCGCTCAGCGGTTGCAGCCTTTAGCACCTCTACCTTATCGAGCTTCTCCCATGGCAAGTCGAGATCATCGCGCCCAAAGTGACCATAGGCAGCGACATCCTGATAAAACCGGCCGCCCCGCTCTTGTGGCAAACCACACAAGTTAAAGGTATCGATAATGCCCGCCGGACGCAGTTCAAAATACTCATTGACCAAATCCAGCAGCTTCTCATCGTCAATTTTGCCCGTCCCAAAGGTCTCCACAAAAATGCTGGTTGGACGAGCCACCCCAATGGCATAACTCAACTGCACTTCACACTTATCTGCCAAGCCAGCCGCGACAATATTTTTCGCCACATAGCGGCAAGCATAAGCTGCACTGCGATCCACTTTAGTCGGATCTTTTCCCGAAAAAGCACCGCCGCCATGGCGAGAATATCCCCCATAAGTATCCACAATGATTTTGCGCCCAGTTAAACCAGAATCACCCTGAGGGCCACCAATGACAAACTTACCGGTCGGATTGACTAAAAAGCGCGTGCGCTCAGAAGGCTGTATCGCTAATCCTGCAAAAGCAGGCAAGACAACCGCTTCCCAAAGATCGGCCTTAATTTTGGCCTGTACAGCTTCATTGCTACTCAGTTCACCAATGGTTTCTGTATGCTGAGTAGACACCAAAATAGTATCAATCCCAACCGGTTGGCCGTCTTCATACTCAACAGTGACTTGGGTTTTACCATCGGGGCCTAGGTAAGAGAGCTGACCACTCTTTCTCACTTTCGACAGTTTGTGTGAAATTCGGTGTGCCAAGCTGATAGGCAAAGGCATCAACTCAGGCGTTTCGTTACAAGCAAAGCCAAACATCAACCCTTGATCACCTGCACCAATTGCATCCCAGCGCTCGTCACTCGTTTGCTCACGGGTTTCTTGAGCTTGATCTACACCTTGCGCAATATCGGCTGATTGTTCATCCAGCGCGATCAGCACAGAGCAACTGTCTGCTGAAAAGCCATTATTTTTGGGATCTATATAGCCAATTTCAGCGATCTTCTGACGAATCACCTTCACAAAGTTGACTGTTGCCGTGGATGAAATTTCGCCAGTGACAATCACTAGACCCGTATTTACAACGACTTCAGCAGCTACTCGACTGCTTGGATCGAGTGCCAACACCGTATCCAAAATTGTGTCGGAGATTTGGTCGCAAATTTTGTCGGGATGCCCCTCTGTGACCGACTCTGACGTAAACAGATAGCGACGAGACAACAGCTAATCCTCCTTTTAACCTAAAAATGTTCAAAAATGGTGTTCAAATGATACAGGCTCGTGATGCAGGCTCGTGAAACACCAAGGTTTGGCAGTCAAGTTTACTGCATCCTTAGCGCTACATAAACGCCATTCAGTCTACGCAAAATCACTCTCTGAAACTCGCGCTGCGCAAATCCCGTGTGTAAGCCGGTAAAAACCCTTGTAAAGCCTCAACTGCAGACGCTAAAGCAAAAGGTAACAGCGTACTGAGAATAACCATGGAGCATTACTTAAATCAAGTTTCCTCCACACGAGTATTCCCTACTTTGTCAAATCTACCAATCTAAAGCATTAATAGAGTTCTAATTGAAACATTCAACTTCAGACAGATGTGAAATGCAGGTGAGAACTGTGTTAATGCTCAGTGGTTGCCGCCAGCCGCCTAGCATTGCCAAGAACCCAGCAGCGCCTTGTTTGGCTAAGGTCAAATCAGCCGCCGAATCTCCTATGACCAAGGTCGCTGAGGGGCTAACGGCCAGCCGTTGGCAGGCTGTTTGTAACGATCCAGGATATGTCTTAGGTGGTGTTTCGGCGCTACTGCCACGGTACCAATCAACGTCCGACAGTTGATGCTGGGCGATAAAAGCGGCTACTTCTGTATGACTATCTGAAGAAACTATGCCAATTTTAACGCCAGCTTGCTTAAGTTTTGTCAGCAGCAAATTTGCCCCAGGCAACAGCGGTGTTTGGGATGCCTTCGGTGATAAGGCTATTTCTGCAGTCCTACAAGCCAATCGGACAAGTTCGAGTGCGGCTATCCAGCCTCGCCCTGTTGCGGTCACGTAGGCGGCTAAAGCCACTTCGTTGTCATAGCGACTACCGACGGCGAGAAGCCCTGTAGGGTCTAGTTCGCCTTGATTTAATCCCAACGCTGATAATAAGGAACGTTCTATACCTGGGATTTGATGGCTTATGAGGTGCGATCGCATCTGTCCTAGCGCGATCAAATAGTCCTCCACATTCGCCAACGTCCCGTCCTTATCAAAGATCACAGCCTGAATCCCTTCAAAAATATGATCTTGGCATCGAATAGTTGCCATGTTTATCCGTTCATCTATCCTCAAAAAAACACAAAAGGGAAAGGCACAGCCTTTCCCTTGATCGCATGATGTTGTGATCATGCCGTTAAGCTTTAGCTGGGCCTAGCGCCACAGCTATTCCGCCGTTGCCAAGGCTTCCTCTTCTACCGAATAATCAGTTTCGTCAAGATCATCCGTTTCGGTCGCGAGTTCTCCCAATGCCTTTTGTCGTAGCTGTTCACGATAGCGCTCAGCCATTTCCTCAGCCTTGTCGTACACTAAATCAGGATTTTTCACCATATCACCGGGCTCGGGCTCAAGCTGCTTGGTAGAAAGTGAAATACGGCCCCGATCCGCATCAAGATCAATAATCATCACCTTAATCTCGTCATTCACATTGAGTACTGAGTTAGGGGTATCAATATGGTCATGAGAGATTTCAGAAATATGCAATAAACCGCTGACGCCGCCAATATCAATGAAGGCACCATAAGGCTTCAAGCCACGCACCGTACCCAAGACAACTTCACTCACCTGCAAACCATTCATCTTCCGCTCAACCAGCGCACGACGATGGCTTAGAACCAGTCGGTTACGCTCTTCGTCAACTTCCAAAAATTTCAGCGGTAGCTCTTCACCCACAAGATCTTCCTTAGGCTTGCGGGTACTGATATGTGATCCGGGGATAAAGCCACGCAGTCCTTCAATTCGCACGAGCGCTCCACCACGGTTTGTCGCAAATACAATGGAGCGTACGGTTGCATCTTCTTGCTGAAGTTGACGTACCCTTTCCCAAGCACGCATATACTCAATACGCCGAATGGAAAGGGTCAGTTGACCATCTTCATTGTCATCAGTCAAGATGAAAAACTCACGCGTCTCATTAGACTGTAAAACTTCCTCTGCCCCTTCAACCCGGTTGATAGACATTTCCTGGATAGGCAGATATGCCGCCGTTTTCGCGCCAATATCGATCAATGCGCCTCGGGGTTCAATGCTAAACACGGTTCCAGGTACGATATCGCCAGGATTAAAGTTATAGTCGTACTGGTCTAAAAGTGCAGCAAAATCCTCGTGTGTAAAACCAATGTCAGTGTTTGGGTTAGTATTTTGAGTGTCCGGGTTGGCCATGCTAGATGTTTTCCTTACAGTTAATCTCCACAAACGAGTGAACACCTCGCGAGCACACAGCACTTGATCGTCAGTCATTTGCATGTCTAACTTACAAACAAGGGCAGCGCGCGCACCGCTTCTAAATCCTTACTAAGAGCCTTGGAAAAAGCTCTACCAAAGTTGGCAGGACAAATTTATAAGAGGGAAAGAGCTTTAATAGCCTTTGAGGTCTAATGTCACAAGAACATTAATGATAGACCAAAAAGCATACAAAAGTCACTCAATTCTTTGAGCATCTACCTCCTCTTCCCCATGCACGCTGAATCAATCGTTACACTTTGAAAGAAGCAGCTAATCCTGTGCTATCCCTCTGATGAGGCTTGTTTTGATGAGGCGTGTTTTGATAAGACTCACTAGAGGGGGCAGAATCGCTTGGCAGAACTGGCTGAGTGCCCTGCACCTGACTGCCAGAGACGCTTTCAGAGACACTTTTACCTTTGCGCTTACGCTGCTTCATTTTTAGCTGACTCAATGTTTCAGTAAAGTCGCGAATGCCCTGAAACTGTTGATAAACTGAGGCAAATCTGACATAGGCAACTTCGCTCAGATGCTGCAGATGCGCTAGCACTTGCTCGCCGATCTCTTCACTGGTCACGTCCCGAACGGCTTTTTGCTGTAGCTCAGCTTCTATTTCATCAACTAGCCTTTCTATGGCATGGGCAGTAACACCAGTTTTTTCACAGGCCGTAACTATCCCCCGCAAAAGCTTTGAACGGTCAAAAGATTCACGATCACCTTGACGCTTAATGACCGTAATCGGCACATACTCAATGCGCTCATAGGTCGTAAAGCGTCGCTCACATTCCATGCATTCACGACGGCGACGAATGCTCCGATCGGACTCGGCCGATCGGGATTCTAAAACACGATTATTAGGATGTTGGCAAAAAGGGCACTGCATGGGAGTGAAGCCTCCAAAAGGCCAAACGTCATCATATAGCGTCGGTCACTTTAG
>JAAUPS010000214.1 GCA_012033015.1 Phormidesmis sp. RL_2_1 | reverse complement strand
GTCAGGTGACGAGCGAAACCAATCCTGATGTAGACTTCCGCTTTGGCTACACGGGTAGGGAGCGAGATGAGGAGACCGGGCTGTACTACTACCGCGCGCGGTATTTTGACCCGGCAGTGGGGACTTTTGTAAGCGAAGACCCGCTGGGGTTTGGGGCGGGTGATGCGAATGTGTATCGCTATGTAGGAAATAGCCCGACGAACTATAGCGATCCGAGTGGTGAGATCCGGTGGGGAACCGTTGCTAGAGAAGCTAGCACAACGGTTGCTGTAGGTGTTGGCGTAACCCTAGCTGGGACAGCCGCAGTCGGTGCAGGCATTGTTTCAGCCCCTTTCGCGTTAACCGTTGGTGGCATTGCCCTAACCGCCAGTGCAGGGGCTTCCTATCTGAACCGCTGGGAAGAAGCTTCCTCCAACAGCATCTTTCATGAGCATGGTCGCATCGGTCTAGCCGCCATCGGTGATGCTGTTGGGCTGAGTGGCTTGTATGAGGGAACGGCTGGCCGTAGTATCATTACAAACTGTTCACTCAGTGAAGAAGAACAGAGTCGCAGACTAGGTAGAGGATTAGGTAGTGTCGCGACGATAGCAACAGCAGGACGTGCAGGGCAATATGGAAACAATCTGGGGAGTCGAGCGAATCCCTATACGATTCCTTCCATTAGCAGACCCACCTACAACAATCCAATCGTATTTGGTGAATACCAGACCCCTAATGGATTGAGACTCAATAGGAGCAACTTGAACCATATACGTGAACATTTTAGGAATGATCCCTTAAGGCGTAGTCAGTATACTGGCAAACCGCAAGCGCATGGAGTTTTTGACGAGCGCTATAGAGGCGATATCGTCAGACTGTTAGATGATGCTTTTGAAGGTTCGACAGGTACTACAAATGCAAATGCAATGGGTGACTTGAAACCTAGGAGTGGAGAATGGGAAGCTGTCGTAGGCGGCCAAAGGTATGGAACACAATTAGGACATCCAGATGCCGCTGGATATAACAGCTCTCTGAATTCCTACACCACAATAATAGAGTCTGGCACGCTCAAACCAGTCACGATGTATCCTGGGGAGCCTGCTCGTTGGAAAGGGTTTAATTAAAAAGATAAGGACTTATTAAAAATGGAAAAAAGAGAACTTAGCAAGCATATCAAGTATGTTATGCGAAAGATATTCGGACAGACTCATCCCATTAATTTGTCTTGGAATATGGAAAAGTCGAAGACTTTGAGATCTCTGGTGGATATTCCGATGCTTGGAGATCATTTTGTTGACAGTGTTAAGCAACTCTTTCAAAATCATTTTCCAACCGCAGAAATAGGGGATACCTTTATATATGATGAATGGAGAAATGGTAATGCGAGAGCTGTATCAGCATATATTGAGGGAAAAGATGAGTCAGAAGATGTAACATACTATCTAATAACGTGTGCGTTATATCCAATTGCAACCCTGCGAGCTAATTTTCGTGGCCCAAGCTACTACTTTGACGCTTTGGATGAGAGATGGAGACTGAAGCCTGACAATCCAGTGCTGACCAGCCAAGTCAATGAAAATATAGCTAAGCTGAATGTAGATTTTTCTAATCTAGTTCAGCGATATGGATTTATGTTTGAACCTTATGATTCTGAAATTTTTCAAGAAAGACTCCGAGAAGGATATTTTTGGACAGTAAAAGTCTGGGATTACTTGTTCTATATTGGTGATTCTTAGCTCATCTATTAGTCCGTGGGTCATGACGTCCCCGACCGAGTGAATCAGGTTACTCAAGGCGTGCCAGCGTAGCCCAAAGGCGGGTAGACATGAGCTACGACGACGCCTCAGCCAAATGACTGGGTTGCAGCACTACAGCGCTCTAGCCAAATACTCAGCCGGTCACCAGCACTGCCTACACTCATGATGCAGCGAGCTATCGGCCGAGCTATGATGCTGCGAATCGAGTGACACAGCGCGTTACCTCCGATGGCACCAGCGACTACAGCTATAACAACTGGGAACTGGGATGAGTTAACAGGTGGCGATCACAGCTATCAGGCCGATGAGGGCTACAGCTACGACAACACAGGCAATCGGACGAATGCGGGCTATGTAGCGGGCGATCGCAATCGTTTGCTGTCGGATGGCACTTACAACTACGCCTATGACAACGAGGGTAATCGCACGCGACGGGTCAATATAGCGACAGGCGAGATCACCGAGTATGGCTGGGATACGCGCAATCGGATGACCTCGGTAGTGACGAAAGCCAGCGGAGGCAGCGTCATCAAGGCCGTGGAGTACACCTACGATGTGTTTGACCGCCGCATCGCGAAGTCAGTTGACGGCGATGGTAATGGGCCAGCCGCCCCGACTCAAGAACGCTTTGTTTACGATGGCGAGCACATTGCTTTGGTGTTCGATGGTGCGGGCAATCAAACCAGTCGCTACCTGCATGGCCCACAGATTGACCAGATACTAGCCGAAGAGACCGCAGCGGGCGAAGTGCGCTGGGCACTCGCAGACCACCAGGGCAGCGTGCGCGATGTGATGAGCAGTGCGGGCACGCTGCTCAATCACCTCACCTACGACAGCTATGGACAGGTAACGGGTGAGACGCATCCTGAGGTGGACTTCCGCTTTGGCTACACCGGGCGGGAGCGCGATGAGGAGATAGGGCTGTACTACTACCGAGCGCGGTACTTTGACCCGGCACCGGGGACATTTGTTAGCGAAGACCCATTGGGATTTGGCGCAGGCGATGCGAATGTGTATCGCTATGTGTTTAATAGTCCGACGAACTATACCGATCCCTCTGGCAACATCCGGTGGGGTACTGTTGCTAGGAGAGCAGTCGTAAGTGCGGGGACAGGTATCGCTCTTACAGTCGGAGCTACAGCCCTTGTTGCTGCCGCTCCAGTCACTGTTCCACTTGTCGCCGGAACTGCGGCCTTTGGATTTGGCTACAGTCTAGGCAGCTCTTATATGAACCGTTGGGAAGAAGCCTATGCTAATGGTGTATTCCATCAGCATGGTCGTATTGCGACTACTGCACTTGGCGATGCTCTCGGTCTAGGTGGTCTTTACGAAGGCACAACAGGCCGTAGTGCTATTACCGGATGTTTACTAAGTGAAGAAGAGCAAAGCGAGAGATTAGGGACGGGCCTTGGTACCTTGGCTACGATTGGTCTTGGCCAACGTGCTGGAAGGTTTGGTGATTATCTGGGTGGTCGATTAAATCCGCAGTTATACTTAAGAAGTCCAAGCTACTCTAGTACCCCGGTAGGCCGACGATCAGCTATTAGTGAAACTGGGCCTGATGGTATTCAGCCTAATGGTGCCGGGAGACATACCCCACAACACGTAAATTCTCCGCTTCAACCGACTCAGAATCAACCAGGAGTTGTCAATGGACGCGAGTTCTCGGGACATGCTTTCGATCAGATGAGAAATAGAGGCTTAACACCAACAGTGGTTGAGAATGCTATTCAGACTGGAACGCGTTCTCCCGGCAATACTCCTGGGACAACTTCAATTTATGATCAGGCTAACAACGTGACAGCTATAATTAACGACGCAGGCAAGGTCATTACCACTTACTAAAGAAATGAAAAATTTGAGTGAGAATAAAATAAACAAAGAGGCTCTTTTAGCTGTGACTCGTCGTTTGGATTTATACGAACAGGGAGAAACAACTCTTTCTCAGTTGGCTCAAGACACATACAGCATAATTGCTGGAATGGTGGAAGTCCCGACTGTCTGGCATAACCGATTTATGCGTTACTGGGGTGCAATTGAAGAAGTTAATGCTCTTGCTCTTATGGAAGATTCAACAGACTCATTGCCCGAGCATAAAGCACTCCTATCCAAGACCCTATCCGACATTCGTCTACTTATTGATGAATCCTTGTAGCTTCTTATACGACGAGCTGTATCGCTAGACAAAGGTAACCGATGCGCTCGGTAGAGAAACGTTGATCGCCTACGACGCAGAAGGCAACCTGCTGAGCTTGACCGATGCTTCTGGCAATCAAACTCGCTACTTCTATGACGAGCTGGGACGAAGGGACTATGAGGTGATTGAGGTAGACGGGCAGTTTCTCTCTCGCAGCCACGTTTACGACGCAGCGAGCAACTTACTGAAGCGCGAAGACCGCAATGGGCGCTCTCAACTGTTCGATTACGATGCGCTGAATCGGCAAACGCAGGAGCGTTGGCTAGATGAGCAGGGTGAAGCGATTCGCGACATCGACTATACCTATGACGCGGCAAGCCAGCTAACCGCCGTCAGCGATCCTGATTCGGCCTACGTCTACAGCTATGATGCGGCAGGTCGCTTGGTGAGCACTGACAACAACGGCACGCTGAGTGCGCCAGCGGTGCGGCTGACCTATGGCTACGACGCGGTGAACAACCGTACCTCAGTGACGGATGCGATTACCGGCATTCAGGCAGGCGTAGAAACCTTCACCTACGATGACCTCAACCGCGTGACGCGCATTACCCAAAGTGGCAATGGCGCGGCTCAAAAGCGGGTGGACATAACCTATGATGCCGCGAGTCAAATGGCGGGCGTGCAGCGCTACAGCGACCTAGCGGGAACGCAGTCGGTCGCTGACACTACCTATGCCCATGATGCAGCGGGCAGGCTCACAGCGCTGACCCATGCTAAAAATGGTAGCCCGATGGCGGCCTATGGCTTCACCTACGATGCGGCGAATCGCCTGACAAAGCTGATCACTCCCGATGGCAGCAGCGACTACAGCTACAACCAAAGGGATGAGCTGACGAGGAGTGACCACAGCTATCAGGATGATGAAAGCTACAGCTATGACGATACGGGCAATCGGACAAATGCGGGCTATGTCGTTGGTAAGCATAACCGTCTGCTTTCGGATGGCACTTACAACTACAGCTATGACAACGAGGGTAATCGGACACGGCGGGTAACAATAGCGACAGGCGAGATCACCGAGTATGGGTGGGATACGCGCAATCGGATGACCTCGGTGGTGACGAAAGCCAGCGGAGGCAGTATCACCGAGGCCGTTGAGTACACCTACGATGTGTATGACCGCCGCATCGCGAAGTCAGTTGACGGCGATGGCAGCGGAGCAGCGGCGGCGACAGCAGAGCACTATGTCTACGATGGCGAGCACATTGCTTTGGTGTTCGATGGTGCGGGCAATCAGACCAGTCGCTACCTGCATGGGCCGCAGATTGACCAGGTGTTGGCTGAGGAAACCGCAGCGGGTGAGGTGCGCTGGGCCTTATCTGACCATCAGGGCAGCGTGCGCGATGTGATCAGCAGCGCGGGTACGGTGCTGGATCATCTCACCTATGACAGCTATGGGCAGGTGAAGGGTGAGACACAGCCTACCGTAGACTTCCGCTTTGGCTACACCGGGCGGGAGCGGGACGAAGAGACGGGGCTTTATTACTACCGAGCGCGGTACTTCGACCCGGCAGTGGGAACTTTCGTTAGTGAAGACCCGTTAGGCTTTGGCGCGGGCGATGCGAATGTCTATCGCTATGTGTTCAATAGCCCGACGAATTATGTAGATCCTACAGGACTAGATGATGTTAGATGGCCATTCAATGGGTCAGTAAGAAACTCTAGTCGAAATCCCGTGTATCCGCTGATTAGTAGTGAAGAAGAAGATCATTACGAGATTTTGCATCCAGATCAAGGCACCCCCGATGCACCTGGAAGATCTGAAGATGTTGATGGAGTATGGGTTCAACAGCAAACTATGTGGTTGTTTTACCCTAACAGAGTCGGACTTATGCCGCTCAGAGTTAGAGGCGGTTTGCCAACGGTTTTAGATGGAGGACTTAATGTAACTGATAGTGGAGTGTTTGATGGTGCTGGCAATGAAATTACCCCATGGAACCCGTGTTATCCTGGCATCAATCTTCAGAACCGTCCTGAAACAAGGGGACGACCAGTCAGCAATATTCCCCCTAATTTCAATTATCAGTATCCAGATGCTTCTCTTTGGAATCCAGTGCTTGAAGGAAGAGACACACAGTTTTGGAACCGAGAATGGAACTGGAGAAGTCCCATAGACAGTAGTCCTATCGATAACGATATATTCCAAAATGGAGTCGAGAGAGTTCTGAGCCCAGGTATAGATGCAACTGTTGATGCATGGAACAGTTCAAGACAATACGTCAATGATGTCGGTCGAGGAATCTTGAATGATATGAGAAGTTTAGGTTTTCCCGAGTAACAACTAATTTTTTGAAATAATTGTGGATCAAGGAGCCTCTGCATGAATTTATTACCAGCAGATTTCATATTGGATGTTTTTACGGCTGCATTCGTATTGTTATCCTACCTACCTAAGTTTTGCCCAAATTAACGGCAACGTGCTGTGATTTCAGCAACAGATATAATCGAGGGATCCAAGGCCTGACAAGGGAATCAGCAGCATTCAATCGAATTTCGGTGAGCTGCCCTTGTGAGTTGAAGAAAAGTTGTCCAGTGGTGTTGAACACATCGCGCATCAATCGGAGAAAGCCAATGTGCTTAAGCGCCGGGGCGTCCTCACTTAGCCACCGTTTGGTCCAGACCAAAACGTTGTGTGCTAGAGCATTGAGCTGAGTAAGCATCTGTTGAGCCTGAAAGCGTTTTTTGTTGCGTTTCTTGTTGCCTAAGGCTTGATTGTCCTGCTTGAAAGAGGTTTCAACACCGCCGCCCCGCTGGTCATAGCAGCGCACATACGCTAACCACAGTTCACAGAGGTTTTCAGCGAGGTCGAATTCGAGGTTCATTAAGGTTGCTACCTCATCCGGTGTCAGATTCGTCACCAGCACGCCCACCGCCCAGTGTCCATTGTTTTTACGGCAGCGCACCGCAATTCGGATAACGGGCCGACAATAGTCATCAGTGCTGGGTGTGGTGACCACGCCATACTGTCGCCCTGGCTGAGTCGGGTCCTCAAACCACTGGGTAACGCTGTCAGCAAACTTTCGCGCCCGCTGGGTTGAATAGTCTTTGGTCAGTACCCGATACCCCCGCGCGAGCATCCAGTTAATATCTTTGAGGCACCCCCCGCCACTATCGACCCGGACTAGGGTCCGGGCTCGCTTCTTAGGGGATTGTGCTAGTTCTAGGGTTTGCTCTGTCGCTTGCAGCAACGGTTGGAGGGCCTTGGTCAACTGCACGGTGCCCTCAAACGTTCGGTCGCAGACGACCTCGTCATACCGGGTGGCGAGGACACGACCGAGCTGCCGCCCTTTGCGATTCCGTTTGCCCGCAAAGTAGCCTTTGGTCGCAAAGCTCGCTTTGGGGCCACAAGGATGGCCACTCATGTCCACATCGAGGATTTGAAGCGTCTGCTGATAGTCATGACCATAGCCTTGACTATGCTGCCGATAGATCTGGTCCATCGCTTGATACATCTCACTAACATTCTCGGCAGTACTCGCATCCAAGGTCTCTTGGATCACCGATTGCTCTGCACAGCGCGACCGCCCGAAGGCTTGTTGTAATCCTGGGTCACTGCGCACCAGCTTATTGACTTCGACCATCCCCTTCGCGCCACATAACAGGCCGATGAAACCATCGTAGAGCTTCTCTACTGGGCTATCTTTCACTGTCTTTTGGTTGATTTTGACGTGCTCGGCAATCGGGCCAAATAGGTCTAGATTTTTCAGTTTCGATCCGACACCCGCCAAAAAAGTTCGGGCTGATAGATAGACACTCTGCTTGCTAGCGTCACTCAAGACGGGGGGGTAGAATCTAAAGCATTCATAGTGATGAACCTCGGAATTTTTGCTTTCTCAAGCGTTCATCACTTTTCCTCTTTTGGCAAGGCTTTCAGCCTTTTCATCTACAGTAACCTGACGCTTATTTGGCCTAAATTTAGGTACCTAGTACTTCCGATTGTACTTCCCTTGAAGTTGAAGTATCGTTATTCTGCAATTTTAGGAGCTTTATTTTTTTCCATCAGTTATTACGTTGTAGAAATGAGGTCTTGTGCCAGAGAGATCACCCTATGCAGTGCTGAGACATATGAGATTGGTATATACATAACCACCGTACCTATATTTGGCCTGATGTACTATAGTGCTGTTGGAGTGCTCGTTCGAGGTATGAAGTCACTAATTCAGTATCTTCGTTCGCGCTATCGTTAGAAACTATCGGTAATAAAAGGGTATATGACGACACGGGGAATCGGACGAATGCGGGCTATGTGACAGGCGAGCATAACCGCCTGCTGTCGGATGGTACTTATAACTACAGCTATGACAATGAGGGCAATAGAACACGCCGGATCAAAATAGCGACAGGCGAGATCACCGAATATGGTTGGGATACGCGCAACCGCATGACTTCGGTGGTGACGAAAGCCAGCGGTGGCAGTGTCATCAAAGCCGTTGAGTACACCTACGATGTGTATGACCGCCGAATCGCAAAGTCAGTGGATGGTGACGGCAGCGGGCCAGTCTCAGCGAAAGCAGAACGCTTTGTTTATGATGGCGAGCACATTGCTTTGGTGTTCGATGGTGCGGGCAATCAAACCAGCCGCTACCTACATGGCCCGCAGATTGATCAGGTGCTGGCGGAAGAACCCGCTGACGGCGAAGTGCGCTGGGCACTTAGTGACCATCAGGGCAATGTCCGGGATGTGGTTGATAGTGATGGCAACGTGCTCAATCACCTCACCTATGACAGCTATGGGCAGGTGACGAGTGAGACGCATCCTGAGGTTGACTTCCGCTTTGGCTACACCGGGCGCGAGCGGGATGAGGAGACGGGGCTGTACTACTACCGCGCGCGGTATTTTGACCCGGCAGTGGGAACGTTCGTGAGCGAAGACCGTTGGGGTTTGGGGCGGGCGGAGTGCGAATGTGTATCGCTATGTGTTTAATAGTC
>JAAUPS010000213.1 GCA_012033015.1 Phormidesmis sp. RL_2_1 | reverse complement strand
CTGATCACCGATGGCCCCTTTGCCGAAACCCGTGAACAGCTCGGCGGCTACTTTTTAATCGACGCCCGCGACCTCAACGAAGCCATCCACATCGCCGGACGCATTCCCGCCGCCCACAAAGGCACCATCGAAATTCGCCCGGTGATAGAACTTTCAGGACTTCCCGAAAATCGCGAAAAAAATACCGCCGACCTGTCGATTTAAGGACGCCCGGTTCGATTACTTTATACAGTTTGGATTGAACATTATGCAAAAAGTTGTTCCCTGTCTCTGGTTCAATGGCGACGCTGAAGAGGCAGCGCAGTTCTACGTTTCGCTGCTGCCCAATTCCAGCCTCGATGGCATCTTGAAATCCCCGGCTGACACGCCGAGCGGCCCCACCGATACGGTGCTAACCGTCGAATTTACGTTGGCCGGGATGAAATACATGGGGCTGAACGGCGGCCCCCAGTTTTCCTTTACCGAAGCCGTGTCGTTCCAGATTTACTGCGACGATCAGGCTGAGGTCGATCGGCTCTGGGCGGCTATTGCCGATGGCGGCTCAGAAGTCGCCTGCGGCTGGATCAAAGATCGCTGGGGGCTCTCCTGGCAGATTGTGCCGACCCGGCTGATCGAATTGCTCAACGACCCCGACAGGGAACGAGCTCGACGAGCGCAGGAAGCCATGATGCAAATGGTGAAGATTGACATCGCCGAAATCGAACGAGCGGCCAACGGCTGATCTGGCTCAGCGGCTCGAGAAACCGTCTGCTATTCCTTCATTGAGCCGCAGTTGTCAAAGCCAACTTTAATTAAAAAGAGAGGACACTATGGAATTTAACCCAGTAGTTTGGTTCGAGATCTATGTGCAAGACATGGATCGAGCAACAAAATTCTACGAAACCGTGCTCGATGTCAAACTTGAACGGCTGAACTCGCCTGCCCCTGACATCGAAATGATGGCGTTTCCCATGGGGATGGAACGCGCTGGCGCATCCGGCGCGCTGGCCAAAATGGATGGATTTCCGTCCGGCGGCAATAGCACTCTGGTGTACTTCACCTGCAAGGACTGTGCCACCGAAGCATCACGGGTCAAGAGCGCTGGCGGGTCTATCCAAACCCAAAAAACTTCGATCGGCGAATATGGTTTCTTAGCGCTGGCGGTCGATACCGAGGGCAACATGTTCGGCCTACACTCGATGGCATGAAGACACAGGAGAACCAAGCGTTGCGACCAAGTGTTGCGCCGAGTTGTGAGGTCTGGCGCTTTGCCAATTCATTCAAACCAACGCTGCTTTGCAGCGCGGCTTATAACGTGTGCCGGATGCATAACGCCGACGGCGAGGCTACGCCAACGGGTACACGCTCTATAGCGTTTGTCACTTGGCTTGAAGACAGGCTTACTGGCGGAATCCCTACAGGGCAACGGGCCAAGTGACTCGCGGTATACGTAGGCGCTACCTTCTCGTAACTCGACCAGCAGCAGTGAGACCCTGCGTCGTCGTACAGCGCTTTGCGTTGCGATCAGCCTATCCCCCAAGTGCAAGTAGTTCGCACCGTGCCGCCATTTGTCCATTCCCATGCCTAAGCCATGCCCTCGACGTACCTTTTTTAAACGAGCCAGCTAAAAAAAACTAGTCAACCGCTGGTGAGATGTGTCGTTTTTTGATCGGTTGAGCAGGATTGCCCGCATAGATCGTCCAGCAGGCTAAAGAAGCACTCGCAACACTTCCTAAAGATAAAACAGCGCCTTCACCCACTGTGACCTTTGGCCCTACCACTGCTTTGGCTCCGATCCAGGCGCTGTGCTCTATACGAATTGCCCCCGTGCGCAAATCGAAGGTTGGCTTACTCCAGTCGTGATTTCCTGTACACAAATACACTCCTTGAGAAAGACACACATTATGATCAAGCACAACAGGTGCTAGATTATCTATCCAAACATTTTCGCCTAACCAACAGCTATCGCCTACGCTCAGTCGCCAGGGAAACTTCACCCGCACACCGGGCTTGATTCGGACACCAGCGCCAATGGCAGCGCCAAATAGCCTTAGAATCCTTACTTTGAGGCCAGAGAAAGGTAGCCAGTAGGCCATCAGCAATGGAGAGCCGATATAAAACCAAAGCAGTTGCGCCAAGAAAGAAGCGCCAGCATTATAGCTGCTTAAAGGGGTATATTTCGCTAATTGAACAGAGGAAGAACCCATGGCGAATATGATACTTTACTTGAAAATAAGCAGATAAATAAACAAAAAAAACGAACAGAAAAATAAACAGAAAGCGCGTAAAATCTAAAAAGCTCACATGCAGCATATGCTCACACAGCATTGCGAATGGGCGCATTTTCTGAAACTTTTTTTCCATCACTCATCGCGCAGTACGTGGCCAACAACTTCTGCGCAGCACTTTCCCATGTATAGTTTTGGTGGACAAACGCTTTTGCTCTGCTTCCCATCTGTTGGGCTTGCAATGGATGCTGCAAACACGCTATCAATGCTTCGCCAATAGCTTGAGCCTGAGCTGAAACAACAAAAGCTGCGTTGGCAGTTTTTGCTTCTGGGAAATTACAATTTTCAGTAATCACACAAGGCAATCCTGCGGCCATACCTTCTAACACAGACATACTAAATCCTTCTGAATAAGAAGGCGATACATACAATTGAGCTGCCGCTAAAGCAGCATACTTAAGATCACCTGAAAGCATACCGGTAAAAGTCACTGCCCTGAGACATTGAGCCTTTGCAAAGTAACTTTTGGCTGTCTCTGTAAAGTGGATGCTATCAGGGCCTGCGACAACAAGATGAGTATGCGGAAATAGTCTATTTACCTTAGCAAAGGCAAGCGCCAATACATCTAAGCCTTTTTTGGGATCAATGCGTCCTAAGAAAAGGATGAGCGTTTTGTGACGAAGATGAGAAAAATGCTGATAGAAAAGTGATCGATCTGGTAAATTGGCAAAGGCTTGAGCACTGATGCCATTGGGAATCAGCGCAGTTTGGGCAAAGCCAAGTTTAGCCACTTGCTCAGCTTCTGAACGTGCTAAAACTTGAATGACACGGGCCTGGGCCAAGGCACTTTTTTCGAGGCAGGCATAATAAAGCTTTTTCTTCCACGCTTTGTAAGCTAGTGCCCAAGGATCAAGCATACCGTGGGGGGTGCTGATGTAAGGCGTGCGATGGCACTGGCAAAGAGCATGGGTCAATGAAATGAGAGGAGAAAAAAGTGTATGGGTGTGAACCACATCGTAGGTTGGTATGTGACGCAACAACCACGATATGAGAGCAGTACTAAAAACAAGGTCGCTACGGTGCCAACTCGGGAAATACCGGACTCGATAATGATGCGCTTGAATCCACTGATCTGTCGGGATGGATAGGGTTTGGTGATCGGCTGCGTTGGTGGTAACGACATCAACTGCAACATTCAAACCACCAAGCTGGTGGGCAAGCGCTTGGACGACTCTGGAAGTGCCGCCATAAACAGTTGCTAAGTAGGGGATAACCATCAACACTTTCATAACGTGATCTCAAGTCAACGGCAGTGATAGAAACAATCATGATGCAGCTTAATTTCGCAACCGAGTGTGCTATTCATCTGTGCTATTCATTATTTTTGAGAGCGCAGTTAATCGCCTGTGTCAGACCTCGGGCAAAGATTTGCGGTGAGAATTTTTGAATATGAGTCAAGGCAGCCTCTTGCATCTGGTTGAGGTCAATTTCACCAGAACTCACTTTCGTCATTAAAGTTGCTAGCTGATGAACATTTTCAGGATCAAACCCAAATCCATTGACGCCTTCAACGATTAATTCCGGGTAACAGCCGCAGCGGTTAGAAACTAGGGCAGGCAATTTAGAGGCTAACGATTCATTAACAACCAAACCCCATTGTTCGCTTAAGGCGGGATGAATAAAAGCGCTCGCGAGCCCAAACCATTGCGGGATGGATTGATAGGTTTGAAAGCCGGGTAAATGAATGCTGGTGGCTAAGCCGTAAGATTGGATATGGTTTTCAATTTTCTCCCGTTCTGGCCCATTGCCACAAATAACTAAGTCCCAAGCTTTTTCAGCCGGTACGATTTGGCGGTATTGGGCAAACGCTGCAATCATGCGTGTAACGTTTTTGCGAGGAATTAATCGAGTGACAGCAATAAAGTAAGGCCGATGAGGGATTTGAGCTTGCTGCTGTCGAGTGAGCTGACTATTTTGCCTAGCCTGGTGGCTGTAGCGAGTAAAATAGTCATTGTCAACGACGTCGTATCCTAGGAAGACGGCGTTTTTTGGCATACCCAACTGCACCAGATAGTGGCGGTGTAAATTACCCCCAACGAGAGCAGACTTAAAGTGACGAATGTAAAAAAAAGACTTTAGCTTTTCTTTCCACCAGATCCGAGGGGTATCATCTGACTTACTTTCACTCATCAAAACGGCTGGCACATGATGACGAGTAGACCAACGGATAGCCGCGCGCGAGATGGGATAGCCCCAGCCGGGTATGACCATAACGTCTGGCTTTAAAGCAGCTAAGCACTGAGAAAGTAACCGAAAAAGTTCTCTCTGGGTTGTTTTTTTGGTTGTTGTTGCATTTGATGCTTTTTGAGCCTTCAAGGTGACGATAGGAAAATCAATGAGATCATTCAATTTTCCCCATGGATGATCCAAAAAATCATCTGTCAACTGGATGGCGGTCATTGTCCAATGGCTCTGTTGACACATCGCGTTAAATGCACGCAGTCTGGCTGCATGGTAAGTGCCTATATTGATGAATATGACGACAATATTCATCCTATGCAGTAACCCATTGTGTAGGAATATTGTTGGGTGTAGGAATATTGTTGGTGTAGGAATATTGTTGGGTCAATAGGCGATCCATGATGGCTAGAAATAGGAGGTTTTTCATGTCAGAATAGGGGCGGCTTAGCAAACTGATGTTGTGAGGACTTTTTTAAAAATGGACATGTAGCTTTCTACATACTTTGTTTGACTGCATTGCTGGGTAATGGTTTCTATTGAGCGGCGTTGAAAGTCGCGATAGAGAGCTTGGTTTTTGATTAAAGATAGGCAATGTTCACTCAGGGTCGAAGTATCGTGAGTGTCAAGGATAAATCCATTTTCTCCATGCTTTAAGATGGATTTGGGGCCGCCTTCTACGACAGAAGCGACAGCAGGCACGCCATATCCCATGGCTTCCATGACGGTTCTGCCAAATGCGTCGGAATCGGAATTAAACAACAAAATATCTAACGACTTATAAAAGATGTCTAGATCTTGTTGCCATCCTAAAAAAATAACTGCTTCAGATATGTGCAGTGAAGCCGCTAAGGTTTCTAGCTCAGAGCGAAGTGCTCCGTCACCAGCAATTACAAACCGAACGCGATCGCATTTCGTTTTTATATGCTGACAGGTCTTTAAAAAGATGTCGAATCTTTTTCTGGGGATTAGCCAACCGGCATTACCAATGACGAAAGAGTCTTGAGGAATCCCTAATGTTTTTCGGGCGTATTCTTTTTGTTCTTGAGATGGGATGAAACAGTTAGTAGTGGCGTAGTTGACAAGATGAAACTTATGTTTCAAGTTAGGCGCTAGATTAATGGCTTCTTCAAGAATGTGCTGACTGTGATACAAAATGGCATCGTAGTCGTTGCCAAATAATCTGTAGAACACTTTCCACTTCATCAGATCTTGGGCTCTTGTGCCGTGAACAAAGTGAATGCCTAAAATTTTTTTGCTTTGATGGTGCTTTACTGCAGCGCAAGAGGTCAGGGTAGGGCCTGTGAGTAAGATGATATCGCCATCAAATTTAGCGATGTTTTTTTTAAGGAGAGGGTGCGATCGCACCCAAACCGGCCAACATATTCACTTCCCCACGTAGGGATATTAAGCTTAGCCAGTTTTTCTATGCCCTCCCCTATCGGCGTCACGCTCTGCACTGTCCAGTCAATTTCGCCCCCTTGAGTAGCCTCCATCAGAGCATAGGCCGATTGTTCCATACCGCCTAAATTTAAGCATTGAATTAAATTTAAGACTTTCATCATGGTTGTGGGGGTAGATAGATCCACTGCTGTTGCTCAATCGCTACTTCAGTAGTAGATACTTTTTCACAGTGTTTTCAGCCCTGTTGGGGCTAAGTTCTTTGCGTTTTAGCCACATTAGCAAAAAGCACGGCCAAAAAGACATGCCTATCCATGAGTAAATGCCGGGTAAATCGCCTCCTCTTAATAAGGGAACCATTGAACTGAGCAGAATGGCTCGTATGAGTAAACCGGAGAAAGGATGGAGTTTGAGCGAGAGTCGAACAATATAGGCAAATAGTAAGCCATAAAGAATGGAGAAAATGATGATGGCGATCAAGCCGCCTTCGCTGTAAAAATCGCCAAAGAGGGTTGGTGAGAAACCTAGCGTTGAACCAGTTGTCGGATCGACTAACCCAACGGCCTGCAAGTAGCCTCCGCCCACGGGTTTGTTGGGCCATAGCGCTCGTGGAATAGGGCGCATTAAAATCTCTATGTGAGCCATACCGAAGCGAAACGGAACGATATGGGTAAAGGCTTCTTTCAGCATGACAAAGCCATCTAGCATATTGGCATCTTCTGCCGAAGATAACCGGAGCCAAGTGGCTGTATCGATTTGCTCGGTTGGAATGTAGCCTTGGGCAACACCTCTGAGTACACCTGCAATACCAAAGTAAGCCGCTCCGGCGGTGGCGCAAAGGCTCAAGAACATGAGCCTGAGTTTGGGTTTGTAAGTCGATGATAAGATGATGCCTGCAGTCACTATCCAGCCAATGAATTGAAAGCGGCCGCTGATTCTGAACGTGTAGTTAACAACGCCCGCTAAAATGACCGCAGCGATCACTTTATGGGTGAGTTTGGGCATACCACCGACTTTCCAAACGCACAAAATTAAAGTAGCGATGCCAATTAACACCATTGGCAGCATGGAGGCATAACCGCTGATTTGAAAAGCTAAGGATTTACCCGCTAGAAACTGAGAACGAACATAACTACGAGCAAATAGGCTTAAGGGCAGACATATCACCCCAAAAATCAATACCTTGGGGCGAACCCAGCGAAAAAATGGGCTCATTTTCAGCATTTTGGGTTCAATGCTAGGAATCACAGCGGTTTGTTTATACATGTAGGTGGCAACTAAGAGGATCTGCCCCATCACAATGTAATTAAGCCCGTCTACAGCCGATTCATTGGTCACCGGTGACAGGCCATATTGGCTCAGACTAATCCAGTTATTGATTCCCTGATTTACGGCCCAATAGCGATAGGAGGTGACATAAAACAAGAGTGAATTAAGGAGTAGGGGCAGCTCGTCGTTGCGCTTGAACAGCCAACGGATGCTCAAGACTATTAAAATCCCTTGGGTGAGCGCCAGTTCTGGATAATGAAAAATCATGGATACTACAGCTTAGTATTGTTTGAAAACAAGCAAAATATTCAAAACATATAGCAAAGTCAGAATGCACCTGCAGGATTAACAAGGCTGTCAATTGAGCTGAACATAAGACTTGTCAGCTCACCTTGTCGATGCATGGTCGATTATCTCCCATTGCTGATGGTATTGAAATAGGACTGTAACTGTTCGGGGCCGAAGCGCTTGATATCAATGCTGTGTTGGGCAAAGCGCGCTAAGGTTTCGGGCTGCATGACGAGCTGACGTAGCACAGATGCGATCGCCCGCCCTGAGACGTCACCGAGGACATATCCATTCCATCCGTCTTGGACAATCTCACCACAGCTTTTAGAGGTAATCACAGGTAGCTTCCAGGCTTGAGCTTCAAGCTGGGTCAGGCCAAATCCATCTGACCATGTGGGAAAAAGAAAAACATCGGCTTGACGATAATAGTCAGCGACCTGACTGCGAGAAACCGGGCCAATCCATCGAATATTTGGCGCTAGGCCAAGTTCAGGTGGGGGTGTAATGGCTGATTGGCCCACTATCCAAAATTCAATTGGCTCATCTTTGAGAAGCTGGGTAGCTTCTAAAATTTCGGCAATCCCTTTGCGCAAAATGACCTGGCCCAGAAAAAGCACCCGTAAAAGGCCGCTGAGGCGAAAATTGGGTTGGAAATAATCTGGTAAAATCACGAGCTTTTGCTGGAGGCGTATAAACCAAAGGAACAGCAGATATTTTTTCAGCCGAAACGTTTGAAGCCACTAAAGAGCGCTTAGACCATTCAGAGTTGACCATAATAGCATCGGCTAGGTCACATTCTTGTCGCCATGCCTGCCAATATTCCCAAGGGGCACGCTGCCAGAGAGATTGATACCGTTTGCCATATTGGCTTTGAAGATGAGCGACAAGATCCTCTTCTACAGGGCCAGGATCGATTTGCCCTAATATGGTTCGCCAACCCCTTGATTGGCCATAGCGGAAAATATCTCGCGCAGCGTAGCTGTAGGCGAATAGGGTAATTTCTTCAGCATCAGGAATATCTAGATGCTCTAGGGTACGAATGACTTTTTGCTGAAACCAACGATTTCGGGCAATTGTTTTTTGCCAGGAGGAAAATTTTCGCCAGCGGGTGATCAGCTCTAAAGGCAGTAAAGAACTGGAATACTCAAACACCGAAGCAGCTTCTAATTCGAGGTGATAGCGTTCCCTATAGCGACGGCCCCATCGGCCAGGGAGCCGGGGCATCAGTGTATCGGGCTGACCCAAATATCTGTCAACAGATATTTTAGGTTGCCTTGAGAATGCACTGCTCTCGGAATTGAGTAGTGTTCTCGAGCACCGATTTGACAGCAGATGAATGAGCGTTGAATCATGCCTATTCTCGCAGGCTAAGCTAAAAATGCTTTGAAATCCAGCTCATATGCTAAATCTTTGCAGCGACGTTTGATCATTCTTGCCGGATTGCCTGCAACAATGGTGTAAGGCTCTACATCTTTGGTGACTACAGCGCCAGCACCCAC
>JAAUPS010000212.1 GCA_012033015.1 Phormidesmis sp. RL_2_1 | reverse complement strand
CACTGTTCAAAATGCACTGTTCAAAATGCACTGTTCAGAATACATCGTCCAAAATACATTCTCCCAAATACATCGTCCAAAATACATTCTCCCAAATACATTGCTGAATCGCAGAATTTGAGCGTTTTAACTCATTTTTGCTTTAGATGACTTTACGGCGAGGTTCTCTATCTGGCTGGGAAGAAGCGATGGTTGGGATGGGCAGGGTTCCCCTGCTCGGCAAACTGGCTTGAGGGTGCTGAATATCCCAAGCGAAGCCTAATTTACCTAGGCTTTGGATAAACCACCAGCCGGGATCGGCCTGCCCATAGCAGATGCCGAACCTCGCTGAGTTGGGAAAGGCTTGGTGGTTGTTTTGCCAGCTTTCGCCTAGGCTGAGCAGTCCTAGAAACGGCAGGTTGTGATGTTGCACAGCCGCCGCTTCTGTCCAGTAAGGGCGATCGCCCCAACGGCTAGCGCAGTAATGAATGAGCCAGCGGCTAGTGACACACACCGCAATGCGCAGGTAAATGCCCCAAAATACCCAGCTCCAACCGCCAAAATAATAAAAGAGCAAGGCCCAAGGAAACTGCTGCAACATCCAGGTTTGCTCTAGCCATTGATAAAACCGGTGGCTGACTAGCCTAGATTCATAACGAAAAATGGGTGGGTAATGCAGCTCAATGTCACAGTGGATCTGCCAAACCCAATCGACAAGCAGATTTTGGCGACTCGTAAAATAGTCATGGCAGCGGGGCTGTCGCTGCGCCCAGTCGCGCAAATCGTGACTTTCAATCAGAGAGTATGGCCCGTCAATACCGGCAAGGACACCGAGGTAGACTAGCGTACTCTCTAGCCATGGGGAACATTGAAAGCTGTTGTGAATCAGACAGCGGTGTAACCCTACAGAATAGCCAGCGCCCAGTGTGATAGCTGTGGTGATAGTAAAGAGTACAACCGCATCCCATTGAAAAGTTGCGTAGCTGCCGAGTAGGGCACCTGTGTAGGCAAAGGTCATCCAACAAGACTTTGTCAATGACCAGTAAACTTGCCCAAAGATAGGGCTAGATTGGCCTTTGTTGGAATCAACCCTAGTGGTTAAACGGGAACTGCTCATGACGCTAGTGTTGATGATGCTATCTCAGTACGCGCATTTCAGGCGTTGTATAAATTAATGGTAAGTCGCTTTTAGTCCGGTGAAAAAATGAATTTAATGAATATTTGACACGATTGTCCTGAGCGAGAATGCATGGGTTTGGCGAAAGCCTAGCGAAACCCTAACGAAATCCTCAAAGACACTGGCAGCACCGAAAAAACGAAATACGAACGATAGGTTAAATGTATCGAGCGCAAGGTGGGCTGTCATGATGTGGGCTGTCATGATGTGGGCTGTCACGATGTGGGCTGTCACTAAGATGGATAGTGTGTAGAATTCGGCGGCAGTTGGGGAATGTAGAAGGTGCGATCGCAGCCTACAGCAAAGTGAACAGCATGGTTTTATACCAGCATGTTGTACCTCAGCTCAGCGACTAAATCTATGTGTTTCCTAAGGGGCTATGGTCGTGTGATTTCAACGGCGACGGTGCCGCTGAAGTGGGGGATAGGTGGGGTGGGTTTGGTGACTTTTACCTTGATGTGTTGGATGCGGCTGTCGCTAGCAAGGGCGTAGGTGGCGATCGCATCAGCCAAGCTCTCGATTAGCTTAAATTTTTTATTTTGAATGAGTCTTGTTGTTTCTTGAACAATCTCAACGTAGCTATGGGTGTCTTCTAGGGCATCGCTTTTACCAGCAGCGGCCAGATCAATAAAGATTTTTAGATCGACGATGAACCATTGGCCTAGCGCGTTTTCTGCTGGGAGGACGCCGAGATAGCCAAAAGCTTTAATGCCATTGATATGAATGATGTCCATCACGTTCCGAGGTCTTTATGGGTAAAGGGTTGAGCATTCTTGCCTGAATAGGTCGCAACAATATGGCCATCTCCCATCAGTTGATACTTGTAGGTGACCAGTCCTTCTAAGCCCACGGGCCCCCGTGGGGGCATTTTTGGGTGCTAATGCCAACTTCTGCGCCGAAGCCGTAGCGGAAGCCATCAGCAAAACGGGTGGAGCAGTTGTGGTAGACGCCTGCGGCATCGACTTGGGCCATGAAAGTATCGGCGGCGGCTTGATCGGTGGTGGCGATCGCATCGGTATGCCGCGATCCGTAGGTGTTGATATGGGCGATCGCCGCCTCTAGCGAAGCCACCACCCGAATGGCCAAAATCAAATCACTGTATTCAGTTGACCAATCTTCTGCAGTGGCAGGTTTGATATCTGTTAGAGTCCCTGCCAAAATTTGCTGGGTCTGTGCATCTCCTCGCAATTCTACGCCTTCGGCTTGGAGAGATTTTGCCAGCACGGGCAAAGCTTGATCGGCAATCTCTTGATGCACGAGTAACGTTTCAATGGCGTTGCAGGCGGAAGGATAGCCCACCTTGGCATCGACAGCGATCGCTTTGGCTTGCTCAATATCAACAGCTTTGTCTACGTATAGGTGACAAATGCCATCGGCATGGCCCAGCACAGGGATGCGGGTATTGGCCTGAACATATTGCACAAAGGCGTTAGAGCCACGGGGAATGATCAAATCTACATAGCTATCTAACGCCAGCAGGGCATTGGTTTCTGCTCGGGTGGTGAGCAGTTGAACGGCGTTGGGATTGGCACCTGCATGAGCAATGCCTTGACGAATAGCGCTGACTAAAGCGGTGCAGGAGCGGATGGCTTCGCGGCCGCCCTTTAAATGACGCCGTTGCCAGATTTGATCGCCAGGGCAGAGATTTGCATGACTGCATCAGGACGCGATTCGAAGATGATGCCAAGTACACCTAGTGGGACGCCGATGCGTTTGAGGATAAGGCCGCTATCGAGTTGGCGGTGAAGGGTGATTTCACCGGTCGGATCCGGGAGGGTGGCGACGCTGCGAATACCCTGAATGGCTGCGTTGAGTTTGGTAGGGTCTAGTTTGAGGCGGCCATAGAGGGGTTTGGCAAGGTTGTCTCGGCGAGCAGCGTCTAGATCTTGTTGATTGGCTAGGGCGATCGCATCGGCGGCAGCGGTCAATGACTGAGCGATGCATTCAATGATGTCGTTTTTAGCGGTGCTAGAAAGTTGAGCGAGTTCGCGGGCGGCCTGTTGGGTTTGTTGGGCGATCGCGGTGAGCGGTAAGGTAGCGTTTGTCGTCAGTTGGGCGGTCATGGCGTGGCGTGGTTGTCGGTTTGATTAGTTTATCTGCTCCCATAGCTTCTGGGCTATCCGCGCACCGGCTCCGGGTTCTCCCATGCGGTGTTTGCCATTTTGATAAATCAACTGCAGGCGATCGGGATCGCGAATGATTTGGGCGATCGCCGTGCCAACTTTTTGAGGCTCGCGAACGATTTGTACCGAAGGGCCGAGCATATTGGCTTGGACAGTGGCGAAGGCTAGGGTAAATTGGGGGCCATTGCCAGGAAGGGTGATGACAGGTTTGCCGAGGCCAACGAATTGTTCGGTGGCTGTGCCAGCCGTGCGATCGCAATTTCGGCCTGATGCAAACAATCGCTGTAGGCATCAGAAATGAAAGCCAAGGTGATGGTTTGCCATTGAAAGGTTGGGTAGGTTAGCGCTGGGCGCATCGGCGTAAACTCTGCTCTAACCCATCCTGTATCGTCTTGATCAGCCATGGTCAAAAACAAAGCGGATTGAAGTTTTTCAAGCGAAAGGTGAGGTGCGATCGCCGCCAATAGTAGCAGGGGGCGATGGGCAAAACTATAGGCCAAGCTAGGCATAGTCGCCAGAATATTGGCCCAATTTTCGTAGACTTCAGGCTCACGAGAGCCAGGTATCAGCGCAATCGTGAGCGGCGCGATCGCCTTTTTTGGAGGTGACGTAAAGGGCGGTGGCCTTGGCCCGATCAGCAGCGGAAGCTGGTGGGGGCGATAAAGAAGATAGGGCTTTAGGATAGGTGGCCAATGGTTTGACTGGCGGTTTGATCGATGGCTTGGGGGGCGGTTTAATCGGTGGGGTCGCTGGATTAGGATCACCTGAAGCCAAGGTTGCTGCTGGATTTGGGGCAGCAGCGGAGATGGTGGCAAGAAAATCGTTCAGTTTGCCGGTAGGGCTCAGCCCATCCATCATCGGGTTGCCTGCAAATTGAGCGGCAATGCCCAGGCGCTGAAGCTGTTGGGCGGTAAGCGCATCTCGCACAAAGACGGCGCGGCAACGCTGACGCGACATCAGCCAGCGCTCCCAGGGCAGGTAAACCGAGCCTGACCAACCCGCGAGATTATCCCATCTGGTTTGAGGCGGTAATTTGCCGCGTTCGTCGCGCAGCCAATAGTCTGATTTAGCCGTACCGATAAAGGCGTAAGGCAGGCCGCTCAGATAGGCAAATAACAACGGTACAATATCGCCTACAGCAAGCAGGGCACCGTCTCCGTTGGCGGCTGACGCCCAGGCTTTGATGGCACAGAGCTGCGATCGCGTCAGGGCTAGCAACCCCTGTTGCAAATCACGTCCTAGTTGCTGAGGATCGCGATTGAGAAAACCGCCAGAAGGCATCACTTGAGTAGGGCCGATGATAGGGATATCGGCAGAGGCGTAGGTATTGCCTGCACCTGCAATCGGCAAAGCCGATAGGCTAAGGGTGGAATCAAGCTGGCGAAGTGACGCAAGAATACGCCAAGCAATGACATCTTCACCGTGACCGTTACTGATGCACAGCAGTTTCATGTTCAAGATTTTGTGTCAAAGCGTATGTGTCAAAGCGTAAATAAAAACAGGTATTGATGATAGATGGGTGCTGATGATGACCGTAGCGGGGTAGACACTCAAACCCATAGGGAAGGTTAACAAGCCTACGAACATCAGGATACAAGCTACTTTGACGTATATCTTTAGATAGATTTAAGATTCTCATTAGATAAAGTGATGTAACGGAATTGATTTCTTGCCGTTAAGAAGGGTGTTTTAAACACACTCAAGCGGTTTTTCTAACCTAATCTAGGGTAAACCTAAAGACAATATAAAGGTTTTATATGGAAATTAGTCTCCTCCGTCAGCTCTGGTCTATTGTGGAGTCCTTTCCCAACCATCGGCTGTCTAGCTTAGATGATTCTAGTTTGTTGCGATCGCTCATCGACTCGCTGCAGTCTGATCCATCCTTCGAGCCCCATCATTTGCCCGTAGTGAGACACTACATCCTCACCCGTCTACCCCTAATTCGCGAAATATCTCAACAGATGTAGGTTCCCGCCCAAAAGCGATCTGCCAGTGATCCGCAAGTGTTTCAAAAGCACTTCAACAAGTGCACCAAAAGTGCTCATCCAAAAGCGCTCATCCAAAAGCGCTCAAAGGAATGATTGAGATTCAATCTCAACGGAATCTAAACAGAATTTCAACGGACTCTCAAGATTACATTCGTCGTGGAATGAAGTCGGGCATCAAACGTGAATTGAACATGAATTACAGTAGTCGCCGCAGACTCACTCCAATACATCATGACAAATCTGTAATCTACCTTCATTTTCCCATTGACTTTCAGAAAGCACCGAATTTCTCTGTGAAAAAAGTGATAAGGTTGAGCCCAATTACTGCTCTATGGGTTTAGCAAGCGCTGAGATTGCCTTGTGCCAAGGCTTCTTGGTAGAGCTTTCTGAGAGATTGTTCAACCTGAACTTTTTGCCTGAACTAAATACTCTCTAATGCGTTAATGCTTTTTTGTGGCGTTCTATAATTTTTTAGCGGTCACGATTAATTCGAGAATGGCAGGTTCAGATTGCGTAATCTGGGTTTCACCCCGCTATACCCATTCAGTAGGTGCTTTAAATCTTTGTTGGAATTGAGTGAGGTTTAGTATGAAAAAATGGGCTTTGATGATGGCGTTAGGTATGGGTATTTTGCCCTTAGCGGCCTGTGGTGCGCCAGGTGGTGGTGATACAACTGCTCAAAGCGGTGGTGAAGCGGCTGAAGGTGGCGCTGCCTCTGCCGGTAGCCGATTGCAAACCGTCTTGGATCGCGGCACTCTGATTTGCGGTGTCGATGGCGGTATCCCTGGTTTTAGCTTTGTAGAAGGTGGCGAATACTCCGGTATAGATGTCGATACTTGCAAGGCAGTAGCAGCCGCTTTATTTGACGATCCAGAAGCGGTAGAGTATCGCGACTTGGATTCCACCGAGCGCTTTGAAGCACTCAAAGGCGGTGAGGTAGATATGCTCGCTCGCAACACCACTTGGACCATCAGCCGCGATACCTCAGTCGGTATGGAATTTGCGCCGACAACGTTCTATGACGGCCAAGGAATGCTGGTACGAGCAGACTCAGGCATCACTGATTTAAAAGGCTTTGAAGGTAAATCAGTCTGTGTGGAAACCGGTACTACGACTGAGCTAAACCTCACTGACCAGATGCGTCAACTCGGCGTTACCTTTGAACCTCAAACGTTCCAAGATGCTGATGCTGCCTACGCCGCATACGAAGCCGGTAGCTGCGAAGGGATGACCTCTGATAGATCGCAGCTCGTCGCACGTCGCAGTACCCTAAGCAACCCTGAAGAGCATGAGTTGCTAGATGTAACCATGTCTAAAGAGCCGTTGGGCCCGGTAACCATCAACAATGATTCTGCTTGGTTTGACACCGTTAAGTGGGTGACCTACGCGCTGATTGAAGCAGAAGAGCTAGGATTGACCTCTGAAAATATTGAAGCTGCCGCTTCTAGTGAAGATCCAAACGTCTTACGTTTTATTGGCGCCGAAGGAACCCTAGGTGAAGATATGGGACTACCCAATGACTTTGCCGCTCGGGCGGTTAAAGCAGTAGGTAACTACAGTGAAATCTTTGAGCGCAATCTAGGGGCCGATTCAGAATTTGAGCTGCCTCGTGGACAGAATGCGCTTTGGAAAGATGGTGGACTGATGTACTCTCCTCCATTCCGCTAAATCCGTTGCGCTAGCCGTTTCACTAAATATCAATTTTGCGCCGTCAGGTAACGGTTTAGCAAACAATCAAAGTTGTTTGCTAAACCGTTAGGCGAGCCGAAAATAGCGCAGGTGACTACTTTGGGTCACCTGCGCTATTTTTTGTCGATTAATATCAATAAACATTGTCTATTAAATTAAATAACAACCTGGGCGTCATCTTCTTATATCGGCCCAGAGGGTTGCAGGCAAGGGCTTATGATAGATAACCATAAATGACGTTTGTAGCTTGATTTAGGTTTGCAGATTGTATTTGCAGATTGTAAAAATGCAGACCGAATAAGTTCAGACATACTGGCATAGTGTCAGAATCTGGTATCAGAACCTGGCATAGTGTAAGAACATTAAAGTGTCAAAGAAGTGTCAGAACTTTAGGTGGGGTTGTACGACATTGAGGGAGAAGAATCTTATCTCAACAGCAGCCACTTCAATCTGGTGCAATCTGGCCCCGTACTGATGAAAAACAAAAAAAATGGCAAGAAACCCTTCTAGACCTGCCTTCGGACTGCGAGCTTTACTGCGCGATGAGCGATTTTGGCAGATAGCCTTTCAGGTCATTTTAGTGGTGGTCGTAGTCGCTGTCTTTTCTTATCTGTTTGGTAATCTCAGCCGCAACATGGCCCGCAGCGGCATTAATTTTGGCTTTGGTTTTTTCAAGAACCCGGCCAGTTTTGCCGTCGGTGAAGATTTACTGGGCTACCGTTCTCAAGACTCCTACACCAAGGTTATTCAAACCGGCATTGTTAACTCTTTACGGTTAGTGGCTGCAGGTGTGATTACAGCGACAATCGTGGGCGTAGCTGCTGGAGTTGCGAGCTTTTCGGACAACTGGCTGGTACATAAAATCAGTCGCGCTTATGTTGGACTTGTAAGGAATGTGCCGCTGCTGCTGCAACTTTTCTTTTGGTATTTTGCGGTTTTTTTGGCAGCGCCGAGAAGAGAAAATCAGATTGTCTTTCCGAGTCCAGACAATCCTTGGTTAGTGGTCAATAACAACAATGTGAATCTCGTCGGGCCAGGACTGCCGGATGAAGTATGGGTAGGTCTGATGCTTGTGGCCCTATCGCTGCTGTTGTTTGGTTTGCTCTGGCGTGCGGTGGGTGCGTTTCGTGAAGGTCGTTTTGCGGCGGGGTTAGCTGGCTGGTTTTCTCGGATTGGAAATATTGCGATCATAGCGGTGGTTTTGTTGGTGAATTACTATCTGCTGTTTAGCAATTCTGAAGAGGATAGGCTGTACTTCAAAGGGGGCCTTATCGCTCTGTTTACAAATTCGGCAGGGCTATGGATCGTTGCTTTGGTAGGGCTTGCGATCGCCAGTTTTGTTCTGTGGGAAATGCGGCTCAAAGCCATGTTGGAGCGAGGACAAAATGGCAACGCCTTTTTGATGGCGATCGTCGCGATCGCGATTGTTGCTCTCGGCATTATCTTATTTGCCTTTAACTGGACGCCCCCGACAGTGATCGAAGGCGGCGGTGCCACGGGTGGACTAGAAGTCTCCACCCGCTATGCTGCAGCGCTGACTGGCTTGACCTTTTACACCGGGGCGTTTATTGCTGAAATTGTCCGAGCAGGCATCCAGTCAGTATCGCGGGGGCAGTGGGAAGCGGCTCGCTCGGTCGGTTTGAGCAATGGCAAAGCGATGCGCCTGGTTGTATTTCCCCAGTCGCTGCGGGTGATTATTCCCCCGCTCAACAGTGAGTTTGCCAACCTTGCCAAAAACTCTAGCTTGGCCTTTGCCGTGGGCTACCCAGATTTATATTCAGTGGCAAACACCACCTTTAACCAAACCGGGCGACCCATTGAAGTATTTTTGGTGATGATGGCGACCTATCTCACCCTCAATTTGCTGATCTCGCTCAATATGAATCAGCTCAACAATGCCGTTCAATTCAAGGAGCGCTAAGCGATGACCACGACTAGCTCAAGACCGATAGAGCG
>JAAUPS010000211.1 GCA_012033015.1 Phormidesmis sp. RL_2_1 | reverse complement strand
CAATACGACAGCATGGCCCCCTACATTTTGCTGACAAAAGCGCAGGCTCAAGCCGCTGCAGGCCAAGCCGCCGCTGCGTTAAACACTTGGAATCGTTTGATCGCTGAGTATCCCGGCAGTGCAGCAGCGGCTGAAGCACTCTATCAACTCGGCGCTCAGTCTATCCCTACAGGTTCAGACGCTACCACTGCTGGCGCTACCACTCCCCTAGCGCCAGCGACCCGCTATTGGGATACCCTACTGAACGAAATTCCTAGCCATCCTCGGAGTGTAGAAGTCGCTTTCAAACTACTTTCGTCACTCCCGCCAAAAAATACAGACGCAGCAACTGCCGAACCGGCCCCATCCACCGACCCATCAACTGCGCCATCCACCGCGCCATCCACCGCGCCATCCACCGCCTTAGCAAAACCCGCTAGCACCTCATTAGACGAGCTATCTTTGCTCAAAATCGTGACCTATCATGGGCTAGGTCACCCTCAATATATCGAAACGCTGGATCGCCTGAGTGACGAATACAGCGATAATCTTACCCCTGCCGACTGGGCCGCCATCGGGTTCGGCTATTGGGAAACACAAAATTATGCCAGTGCCGGTGAAGCCTACAGCAAAGCACCCCAAGATACGCCTGTGAACCTCTACAGGGCTGCAAGAGGACAAGAACGGGGGGACAAAATTCAAGCGGCGATCGCCGCCTACCAAACGCTCAACCAAGCCTTTCCAACCGCCCCGGAAACCGCCACAGGCTTGCTAAATATGGCAAATCTTGTCCCCGTACCGATCGCGATCGCTACCCTTGATCAGCTTAGAGAACGCTTTCCCGACCAAGCCGCCGAAGCCCTGATGCGCCGCGCCGCATTACTAGACAAAATCAACAGCCCTGGTTCGGCTAAACAGGCCAGAGCTTCTGTGCTCTCCCAATATTCTGACTCTGAAGCGGCTGCCGAAATTCGCCTTGAGGAGGCCAAAACAAGCGCTGCCAAGGGCGACTATCCCAGTGCTATAAGCTGGGCACAGCAGTTGATTAGCGCTGCGACCTAAAGATAAATTAGCCGCTGAAGCTGGTTTTTTGCTGGGCAAGTGGACACGCCAACAAAATCAGCCCGAGGCCGCTCGCCAGATCTTTGAGCAGGTCATCGGCAACCATCCTGAGTCTTACTTTGCATGGCGCTCAGCCGTCCATTTGGACTGGAACGTGGGCGATTTTGACACCGTTCGTCAACTCAGCCCTACGATTGCCCTGCCGCTGCAGCGATCACCCCTACCAGCCGGATCGCCAACCCTGCAAGAGCTGTATCTTCTCGGCCAAGACCAAAGCGCTTGGCAACAGTGGCAAACCGAATTCAAGAATCCGCAGACGCCCACAGTCTCAGAGCAATTTACCGATGGCCTCCTGCGATTGGGCATTGGCGATAATTTAGAAGGCATTTTCATGGTGTCTAGTTTGGCTTGGCGCGATCGCCCAGAAGAAAAAATTGAATACGAACGCCTCAAAGCAACCCCAGCCTACGAGCACGCCATCTACCCCTTTCCCTTCCTAGAGCTGATTATGGGTTGGGCCCGTGAAAGGCAGCTCAACCCCCTACTGGTTACTGCCCTAGTTCGCCAAGAATCTAGATTCCAGCCTGATATTTCATCCGTAGTAGGTGCCATGGGTTTGATGCAAGTCATGCCCGACACCGCCGCCTGGATAGCCCAGCAAACCGGTGAAACCGACTACACCCTCAACGCCCCAGAAGATAACGTTAAACTCGGCACTTGGTATCTTGACTACACCCACCGGGAATATGCAAACAACTCCCTATTTGCCGTAGCCAGCTACAATGCAGGCCCTGGCAGCGTTGATCGATGGATTCAAGAAGGTGGCTTCAGCAACGCCGATGAATTTGTCGAAAAAATTCCCTATCCAGAAACCAAAGGCTATGTAGAATCAGTCTTTGGCGGGTACTGGAACTATTTACGACTCTACACGCCTGACATTGCAGCCCAAGTTAACGCACTGGCCACAAACGTACCGTCACAGTCACCGTAACCTTCCAGCCATTAGTGTTATTAGCCATTTTCACCGTAAATTGTTCACTACAAATTGACAAACTTTACACAGAACTACTGAGATTTTCAGGTTACTTATCCCTGCCTATATATCTGCTGTCCATATCATTGATAGGATGTCCTTGGTAGAATAAGCAGCGATACTGCTTGGGCTGTATCACTGCCTTTGTGGTAGTCATTGGTTTTATGGAGTATTGTGACTAAATTTAGTGCCCCGCAGCAAAATCAACTTGCCCAAATTGGCGCCTTTTTGCGTGATAACCGAGAAAAGCAAGAAAAATCTCTAGAAGATATTGCAATCCGCACCTATATTCGCCCTCAGCTACTCAACGGGCTCGAAACTGGCAATCCCGATGTACTGCCCGAACCTATCTTTGTCCAAGGATTCATTCGCCGTTATGCCGAAACGCTAGGACTTAACGGCATAGAGACTTTCTCAGCAATTTATCGTTGACCTCTATTCCCTACCACGC
Organism: Phormidesmis sp. RL_2_1; assembly: GCA_012033015.1. GTDB lineage: Bacteria > Cyanobacteriota > Cyanobacteriia > Phormidesmidales > Phormidesmidaceae > Phormidesmis. Next base: position 6,396 of record JAAUPS010000211.1, on the reverse strand, counting down.
CCAACGGCCAGCCAAGCAAGACATCCCCCTCTGAACTACCGCCACCTACCCGACTCACCTGCATCCCAACCAGCCAGCCAGCACACCAGCCAGCACACCAGCCAGCACACCAACCACTACACCAGTCACCACAGACACTCACACCAGCTTCGACAGCGGCGGCGACTACCCCTATGTTTAGCGCAAGCAGCCCCGCGACATCAGCCGCTGCAGCAACATCCATAGAAACACCTATAGAAACCCCCATAGAAACTATTGCTGACAAAGAAGATTTTGACGCGCAGCTCAAAGCACATTTAGCCGAAGTCAGCAGCCAGTCTGCTCAGCTTGAAAGCCCGCCAACTGAAACAGCAGCAACTGAAACAGCACCAACTGAAATCACCCAATCCGAAAGCACGCCAACTCATGATTAGAAGCAACGCCTCCAGCCCATGAAACCCTAACAGATGAGTCAGCAACGACTGAAGTAACCAGTGGTAGCTTCTTTACCGATGAAAAGACTTTTGAGGCGCCGCCTGAGAGCTTCGTCACTGATACTTCCCTGGATGCCGATGAAAGCGGGCCGGATCATGAGCCAGACAATGAGCCAGACAATGAGCCAGACAACGAGCCAGACAACGAGCCAGACAGTAGCCCAGACTATTATCTAGACAGTAGCCCAGATAGCCCAGACAATCGACTACAAGACTTCTCCCTCGCACCACTACCCCTTAACGAATCGCTTAACGAACCGCTCAGCCAACTGCCTCTGAATCACGGTGCGCTCAATCCTCAAACCCCTCTAACAACACCTCAGTTTGACGATAATCTTCCTAGTGCCTTCACCACAGAAGCAATGTCTACACCTGCAGCATCTCCCATAGCCCCTCCTTTTCAGCCCGTGGGTGTAGAGCCCAGTGGCGCGAATGAGCCTAACTTAAAAGGACTGATTATTGGCGGGCTCGTCGCGGTGTTAGCAGTCAGCGCAATCATTTTGTTTGGAATATTCGGGGGCGATCGCAAACCCAGCACCGCCAACAATCCAGATGCCACCGAGCAAATCACCGACAGCGAGACGCCTGAGACCGAAGTCCTGCCAACCCTACCAGATGGCACCCAAGCGGAAACTAGCGCCCCAACCAATACGCCACCCATCAGCACAGCACCCATATACGTACAAGCGACAGCCACATCCGAAGCCTGGGTGAGCATTATTGCTGATAATAATCCTACCCCTGTATTCGAAGGCACCCTGCAACCTGGAGATACCCAAGTATGGGAAGCACAAGAAAAACTCAGCGTTTATTCAGGCGATGCCGGAGCCCTCAAGCTCTCAGCCAATGGCGCAGAAGCAGTAGTTATGGGTCAACCCGGTCAACCTGAAGAAAAAATATTCCCCCAATAGTTTTTGCAGTTCACAGGCAAGCCTAATAGACGGCGATACAATATTACTTTCCCCATTATCAAACGATTCGCTTATGACGCCTCCCGCCGATCTTGAGACGGCAACTGCTGCCAACCTCTCGGCGCCAGACAGCACGGTGCCAGATGGGGCAACCAACAAGCAGACCCGTGACACCTTCCTAGATGAAATCCCCGGCGATGTCGAGATGTCTTTAATTGACCATCTTGACGAGCTAAGACAACGAATTTTTTATGCCCTGATTGCCGTTTTAGTAGGGGTAATCGGCTGCTTTGCAGGTGTTAGGCAAATCGTTACACTGCTTGAAGTCCCGGCACAAGGGGCAAAATTTTGCAGCTCTCACCAGGCGAATACTTTTTGTTTCTCTCAAAGTGGCAGGCTATAGCGGCATTTTGATTGCCAGCCCGTTCATTTTGTATCAAATCATTCAATTCATCTTGCCAGGGCTGACTCGCCGTGAACGTCGCCTTATTGGCCCAGTTGTGATGGGCTCTAGCGTTCTCTTTTTTGCCGGACTGGCCTTTTCTTATAGCGCCCTAGTACCTGCCGCGCTCAACTTTTTCATCAACTACGGCGCAGATGTCGTCGAGCAAATGTGGTCAATTGATCGCTACTTTGAATTTGTCCTCTTGCTAATGTTTAGTACGGGTCTAGCCTTTCAAATTCCGGTGGTTCAGTTATTGTTGGGGCTTTTAGGTATCGTTGGCTCCCAGCAGATGCTTTCCGGCTGGCGCTACGTGCTCTTAGGCGCAGCTATCCTAGGGGCAGTGTTGACCCCATCTACCGATCCAGTGACGCAAAGTTTGCTCGCAGGAGCCGTTTTATTTCTGTATTTTGGCGGCATCGGCCTGGTCAAAGCGATTGGCAAATAGTGTGTAGCCACTGTATCAAAGCACCCTACAAAAGTAGCCGTTAGCTACTGCAACTTAGCAATAACTAACGGCTACTCAACGGCTATTACATTCAAACAAGGCGTTAAAATCCCCTAATTTCGATAGTGCACTAATTCGATAGTCACTAATTCGATAGTGCACTAAATTTCCTTGGCACTTCACTGATTTAATGTATGAGGATTTAATGTATGGGGATTTAACGCATAGGAAATACATGCATAGCAAATGTCCCCATACATAAAGACATTTGCTAGCCCAAGTTGCCTATGACTAAGCAACGGTTTCAACCGATAAAAATGTCCTAAACAATTCGACAGATGCTATAAACAAAACCTTTCAAGTCAAAAAACATCCTGTAAACCAACGACCTTCAAACAATATTCAAATCTTCAAACTATTTTCTGCAACTATTTTGCATGGGGCAGATGCTTTTTTAGCATTAGGTGCTAAGCCTTATGTCACTAAAGGGGCAAGTTGCTAAAGAGGTCGCTGAGTCAGGAAAGTTTGACACATAGCCAAGATATTTCTGCTAATAGAAAGGCACTTTCAAAAATCGTGGCTAGTCTAAACACCAAGCCAATGTATCACTGTCGCCGAATATTGCTGGGCAATATTATCAAAATCAACATGGCCAAAAATCAACATGGCCAAAAATCAACATGGTCAAAAATCAACTATTAGAACGAATCATCTCCTTATTATTTTCAAGCTGATTATTTTCAGACTGTTGACCAAACAAACTATCTAAATAAATGCGACTCACCTGACGTTGTGTGACGCCATTTTGCATTAAAAACAGCGATATCGCTGCACAAACAAACGGTCTTGGCTCCAGCCAGAATGAACATCCAAATAGTGCTGCACAGATATGTGAAGCTCTTCAGGAATTTCAACTGACAAACTAACGGATTGCTGCACTACAAAGGCTCCTTGACGATTTTTTGACACAATAAAGCCTCACCGCTTTTCAACTGCCTTGAGACGCTTCTTAAGCCCTAAATAAAATCAGGCTTAACAGCCCACAAAAATCAGGCTTAACAGCCTACAAAGCTAGGCAGACAAAGCATGTCGCTGAGGTGTTTCTCATTGTGAAACATGACCTTAGAAATAGCAATGCGCCAAATATCAGCCCGCAATTTTATAAAAAATTAGCTTTTCGAAAAAGGTAGCTTTCAGCCTGATTTTAGTCACACAAGTTTACAATTATCGGCTCGTCCTCAGCTTTCTAAAAGCTGCATCAATAATCCACAAAAGTTAGTAGAATCACCTACCCTCGTTCTAGCCTGTGGAGAACTTTAGCAAAGTCTGTGGAAAACCTGTGGAAAGGCTGTGGAGAAGTCAGTATCAATACTAAGAGTTATAAATTTCTGGATGGGCATCTTTTTAGGCCAACACAAAATTCGTGAGTAGTTTCAGTAGCGGCTGTTACAGCAACTAAAATAACCCATCCGCTCCTCAGTCAGCAAAACCCTCAGCCAGCAAAACCCTCAGCCAGCAAAACATTGAGACAAGCCATTTGGCAGGAAAACTATTTGAAAGGGAAACTATTTGAAAGGGAAACTATTTGAAAGGGACGTTATTTTGGGGTGAATCAGACTGAGGGCGTGAGGTATGTTGTGATCTGCTCAACCATCTCTTTGACCTCCGTCGGCAGTCGGCGTAGCACTTTGCGACTAGAGACACTTACCGTCACCAGCGTAATCTGCCCGGCTAAACACAGTTGAGCAGAGGCTAGGTGTGCTGCTGTCATTTCAATTTCGTACAGCCAGTTGAGACGCAGCCCCGCCATTGGTGCCAGTCGCGTTTTGACAATGGCTGAATCACCAAGCATCAGCGGCTGCCGATAGCGAAGATCTAAGCGCACCACCGGCAGGTCATAGCCTGAGTTCACCAAGTGCTCAAAAGGAATGCCCGCTGCTCGTAGGCATTCAACCCGCGCAGACTCCAGCCAAGTGATATAACTGCCATGCCACACGACCCCGCTATAGTCTGTATGGTGCGGCTGCACCCGAATAGGATATTCGAACCAAGTTGGCGAAGAGGCAGGCGCAATGGAAACGTCAGTCATGTATTTGTTGCTATGTATTGGTTTCTATCAGTTTGTTGCTGAGCGAGTGTATTGTTGTCGATTTATTTCTAAAGTTTATAAAAGTGCGACACAGGACAAAATACATGATTGACAATATTTTGCTGGCCGACTCTGGGATAGGTAATACCCGAGACATGATGAAGGCGCTGATGAAAATACCGCGGATTGGGCGATCGCGTCTGACTATTTTGCACGTAGTTCCGCCCCAATCTGGTGCGGCTGCCATGGCCGCAGCTTGGGAGCAGGGCGGTAGAACCTTGGCTGAGGCCGTCAGTGAGCTAAATCTAGACCCTGCCCAAGTGAATGCCATACTGCGTGAAGGCGAACCCAAAGATCTCGTGGGCAAAGTCGCCGACGAAATTGACGCCAACTTGATCGTGATGGGCTCTAGAGGTCTAAAAGGACTACAGGCCATCATCGGCAACTCGGTCAGTCAGTATGTGTTTCAGCTATCGTCGCGGCCCATGCTGCTGGTCAAAGATGATCTGTACAGTATTCAGGCAGTTAAGCGCATCCTAGTGGCCGTTGATAAGTCTGACTCAGCCAAACAAAGCTTAGATGTCGCTATCGATCTGGCGCGCAATATTGAGGGCAGCGAAATTATTCTGGTGCACACCGTCTCTAAGCTCAATACCAAATTAGAAGAAGTGGTACGTGATTCGCCCGAAATGATCCAGTGCTGGCTGATGCCATTACTAAAGTGCGCCGCATGGGCATTCAGTACCGTTGCGTAGCCCCCAAGGGCAAGCCGGGGGCACGCATTTGTGAATTGGCTGACCAGCTCAATGTGAGTTTGCTCATTTTAGGCTCACCCGATCGCCGCCCTTCTATCGCCAAAGGAATGCCCGATCTCGATCGGCTGCTAGGCGAATCATTGTCAGATTACGTACGGGTATATGCAAATTGTCCGGTACTGCTCACCCGGATAGAAGTGTAGGGACTCAAAAACTCAGGCTAAAGGAACTGGCAGGGACGCCCGACAGCCTCACGTAGGGTCGCTTCGTATACCGTCTGTTCAACTTCAAACGCGCCGAAGCGGCCTAAGTGAGGGTTAATCACCTGAGCGTCAAAAAGATGAAAATTGCGCGATCGCAAATGTTTCACCAACATCACCATCGCCACCTTAGAGCCCTCAGGAATGCGATAAAACATCGACTCACCGATAAACGCCCCACCGATCACAATCCCCAGAATCCCCCCTGCCAACTCATTGCCTTGCCAGGTTTCAAAGCTGTGGGCATAGCCTGCTCGATGCAAACTGGTATACACCTCCTTCAGCTCATCCGAAATCCAAGTCGTCTCTCGATCAGCGCAGCCTTCCACCACAGCCTCAAAAGCACGATTGATGGCCGGGGTAAAACGGTTTTGATTGAGCACCCGCTGCAGCGACTTTGGATACCTGAACCGATTGTCCAAAGGTATCAACGCTCGCTTTTGGCTGGAATACCAGTTAAGATGACCTGCCTCCTCAGCCATTAAAAAATAGCCTTGGGCATAGCACTGAAGAATTTGGGGAACAGAGTAAACCATAGCGTTATGGTATAGCCTTGTATCAATTCAAGTACTTAGCCGTTAGCATGACACAGTTAGCATGAGCGACTCAACCGACGCTGAATTTATCGATCCATCGAGCCAAACTGAAATGTCAGACGAAAGTGCTCTGCCGAATAAACCCATCGAACCCATAGCATCTATTGAACTCCCCCCACCTGAGGATGCGGGCAAAGAAGGACAGTGGCTTCAGAGAACTTTGCACAACTGGCTAGATGAAGAATTTTTGCCAGAAACTGTCAACGAGCATATTGCTGCTCGCGCGGCTCAAGTCTTTGTTCGCCAGCGCATGGAAGGAGAGAACAATCTCAATGCCTTGGTACTGGCGATTTTGACCGAAATGCAAGGCTATGACTTTTCTAAAAGCTTTTACAGCGAATTTGCCGTTGCCAACGCCGTAGGTGATCTATTGCTAGAGAGCCTGGGCATTGAGCGCTGCTGTGGAAATAGTGAGTAACCGC
>JAAUPS010000210.1 GCA_012033015.1 Phormidesmis sp. RL_2_1 | reverse complement strand
ACAATAGAGAGATTCACCCACACCCGATGATTTTGTGTTAGCGCCTGAAACCCTTTTTCCTTTTCAGCTAGATGACTTTCAGCTAGAGCGATCGCAGCCTTAAACCAAGGCGAATCCGTTATCGTTTGCGCACCGACAGGCTCTGGGAAAACCCTCGTGGGTGAATATGCCATCCACCGGGCATTGGCTATGGGCAAAGGGTGTTTTACACGACACCGCTCAAAGCCCTGTCCAATCAGAAACTGCGAGACTTTCGGCAGAGCTTTGGCGAAGATAATGTTGGCCTCCTTACAGGCGATAGCTCTGTCAACCGTGAAGCACCTGTGGTGGTGATGACCACCGAAATTTTCCGCAACATGCTCTACGGCACCACCATTGGTGAGGTCGGCACCTCACTGCAGGATGTGCAGGCGGTGGTGCTCGATGAGTGCCACTATATGAACGATCGGCAGCGAGGCACCGTATGGGAAGAATCGGTGATTTACTGTCCGCCGGAAATCCAGCTTGTGGGCCTGTCAGCGACGGTGGCTAATGGGGGCCAGCTCACCGACTGGATTTCAGAAGTGCATGGCCCGACCCGACTGATTTACTCAGACTTTCGACCGGTGCCGCTGAACTTTCACTTTGCGGTAGCCAAGGGCATTTTTCCTTTGCTCAATCCGCAAAAACCAGCTTGCACCCTCGGCTCAAGAACTATCGTAAGCCACCTCGTCGCCAGCGGGGACAGAAAAAAGTCCGGCAGGGGTCACGCTGCCGGGGGTTGTAAGTCAGTTGCAGCAAAAGGATATGCTGCCTGCCATCTATTTTATTTTCAGCCGCAAGGGCTGCGACAAATCGGTACAGGCCGTGGCCCAAATGAACCTGGTCACTGCGGCTGAAGCTGAATTGCTCAAGCGGCGGATTGATGATTTTTTACAGCGCAATCCTGAGGCGATCCGGGCCAATCAGCTTGAGCCATTGTATCGGGGGATTGCAGCTCACCATGCAGGGATTTTACCGGCTTGGAAAAGTTTGGTGGAGCAGCTTTTTCAGGCGGGTTTGATCAAGGTGGTATTTGCCACCGAAACCCTGGCTGCCGGAATTAATATGCCAGCAAGAACAACAGTGATTGCCAACCTTTCTAAGCGGACAGATGATGGCCACCGGCTGCTCCATGCCTCTGAATTTTTGCAAATGTCGGGGCGGGCCGGACGGCGAGGGATGGATAAAGAGGGCCATGTTGTGACGGTAGAATCGCCCTTTGAAGGTGCTAAAGAGGCGTCCCAATTGGCCTTATCACCACCTGATGCACTGGTGAGCCAGTTTACACCGAGCTATGGCATGGTGCTGAATTTGCTACAAATTCATACTGTAGAAGAAGCACAGGAGCTGATTGAGCGAAGCTTTGGGCAGTACTTAGCAACGCTGCATTTGGTGCCTCAGCGCAAAGCCCTTGAGACGGTAGAACAAGAAATTGCCGTCTTGAAAGATCAGCTGGTCTATGTGGATGATGAGCGATCGCAGAATATGAAAAGCTGCGCGGTTGGCTGAAAGAAGAAGAACGGTTGTTAAAGATATTGCAGCAACAGGCAGAAGAATCCATGGGCGGCGGCGATCCGGTGGCGGCATCTTTTGCGATCGCAGGAACGATGCTCTCGCTCAAAGGAAAAAACGTTAAGGTAGCCGCCCCCTTACCGGCGGTGCTGATCAGCAAAGTGCCTGGCCCCGGCCAGTTTCCCTTTTTAATTTGCTTAGGACAAGACAATCGGTGGTATGTGACTACGGTCAAAGATGTGGTGGCCTTGCACAGTGAGGTGGATCGGCTGCGAGAAGCCGATATGCTGACACCGCCAAAAGAACTGTTGAACGCGCCTGGCAAAGGACGCAAAGGAGATGAGGCCACTGCGGCTGTAGTGGCGAAAATGCCAGCGATTGTACCATGGGAAGAACGGGCACCTGAGCTGAAAGCGCAGCGTGAAAAAATTGCTGCGGTAGAGGCCAAAATAGCGGCCAATCCGTTGGCAAAACTGGAGAATCCTAAAGCTGTTGTCAAGCAGCGACAGCGGCTCAAGCGGCTAGAGGAAGAGAAACAAGATCGCGCCAGAAAGTACAACAACCAAACCCATCGCTACTGGCTAGAATTTGTGGGACTCATGCAGGTACTTGAGAACTTTTCATGCCTAGAAGACAATGCCCCGACTGAACTCGGCCAAATGTGCGCAGCGATTCGCGGCGACAATGAGCTATGGCTAGGACTAGCATTGGCCTCAGGCGAATTTGATGGACTAGAACCCCAGCAGTTTGCCGCTGCCTGTGCGGGCATTTTGATGGAGAATAACCGCCCCGATACTTGGATTCGCTATCAGCCAACATCGGCTGTCATAGAAGCACTAGAAGGCTTGCGCAGCCTTAGACGGCGAATTTTTCAAGAGCAGAGACGACAGGATGTTCAAATTCCGGTCTCACTGGAGTGGGATCTGATCGCCATTGTAGAACAGTGGGCGCTCGCAACAGAATGGCCAGATCTGGTGGATAATACCAGCCTCGACGAAGGCGATATTGTCCGCATTCTTCGTCGTACCCTGGATTTTCTCTCACAGATTCCCCATGTTCCTTATGTCTCTGATCCGGTCAGAACCACGGCTCGTCAGGCAGCCTTTTTGCTCAACAGATTTCCTGTCAATGAATCGGCAGAGTAATGAACATCAGCCTGAAATATGATTTTCACGCCATCTCCCTATGCCAATCTTGGGCTTGTTGACGAATGGCATGGCGTTCATCTGCAGACATTTTATCCAAATTCTTGAGAATAAAGTTCATGCGGCCTTGAGCGCTCAGTTTTTCACGATGGCGATCTAAAAAGTCCCAATAAAAAAAGTTAAACGGACAGGCATTCTCGCCAATGCGAGACTTATGATCGTACTGACAGCCCTGGCAGTAGTCGCTCATTTTGTGGATGTAATTGGCGCTGGCCGCATAGGGTTTGGTAGATAACATGCCGCCATCGGCAAACAAACCCATGCCGATGACATTTGTTTGCATCACCCAATCGTAGGCATCGATAAAGGTTGAATGGAACCAATCTTCTACAGCCTGTGGAGAAAGGCCAGCAATCAGGGCAAAGTTTGCTAGCAGCATGAGGCGCTGAATGTGATGGGCATAGCCGGTACGTTTGAGCGTATCGAGGGTTTGGTGAAGGCAGTTCATGGGGGTGTTGCCATCCCAAAAAAAGTCGGGGAGGGGCTGATGGTGCTCGAAGTAGTTGCGCGAAGGGTAGTCGGCATCGACATGGTGGTAGAGGCCGCGCATATATTCGCGCCAGCCGAGAACCTGGCGAATCAAGCCTTCTACACTATTGAGAGGCAGTTGGGGGTTCTCTTGATAGGCCGTTTCAACCGCCTCAATCACTTCCATCGGCTGCAAGAGGCCAAGGTTGAGGTAGGGAGAGAGCAAGGCGTGCCACAGGGTCTCTTCGCCGGTGACCATGGCATCTTGGTAAGGGCCGAAGGTCGGGAGACGATCGCGCACAAAATCAGCCAAGACTTCGAGGGCCTGCGCTCTGGTAACCGCCCAAGCAAAACTATCAGATGTGCCAAAGGTAGGATAGTCAGCAGCTTCAACCTCGTCAATGACGGCCTGAGTGATCTCATCCGGCTCAAACGTCAAAGGCAAGGGGGGAGAAATCTTACCCTTGGCTGGCTTGCGATTTTCTTTATCAAAATTCCACTGTCCACCGACAGGCTGTTTATCCTCCATCAAAATCTCAAACCGCTTGCGGCCTTCTCGGTAAAACGATTCCATGAGGAGACTTTTACGCGAAGCTGCCCAAGTCGCAAAATCGGAGGTAGACCAAAGAAAGTGATTGTTTGGCATTATCACTAATTTGCAAGGGAGATTGAGTTGGTCTAAAAATTCTGAGAAAGGGCGATCGGCAGGTTCCATGACCCGTAGTTCATCAATGCTGTGATGCTCAATCCATTTTTGCAGCGGGTTTTCAAACGACGCTGCCGTTTCATAGGTAACGTGCCAACCGTTAACTTTGAGCACTTCGGCAAAGTGGCGCATTGCCGACCAAATGAGAATGAGCTTTTGCCGATGATATCGCCGCTCTTGGACGTGAGCTAGCGACTCAATCAGAATAATCGGGGTGGTGGCCTGATTTTCTATGCAGCTTTCTAGCGCCGACTGCTGCTGCCAAAGCTGATCGCCTAATATCCAAATGCCAACCGTCATATATGCCCTTATAAAGAGTTATCTAGCTACAGTTTAATAGCCTGGGCTAAAAAGCATTGAATGATAAGCTGGGCTATGAGTTAGGGTGCTGTGCCATGATTTTAGGGCAGGGAAACGAGCTGATGTTTGGCCGTTGTAGCTGGCCGTTGTAGCTGGCCGTTGTAGCTGGCTGTTATCGCTAGCCGTTATCGCTAGCCGTTATCGCTGGCTGTGATCGCTGGCTGTTTACTGTTGTTGGTCGTTGCTCACAGATAGCTAATGAAAAACACTCGCAATTTTGTTTGGGCTGTTTTCTTTTTACTCATATTGCCGCTATGCGCCTATACCGTTTACTCAGGGCTAGTGCTGGGTGAAATGGAGCTGCCAGGAGGTTTTAAGCTTACCTTTAGAGAGCGTAATTCTGGAGGAACTTCAGATGCGGCTGAACAAGATTTAGAAGATTTATCTGCATCAGAACTAGCCGAGCGACAGGCCCAACTAGAAAGACGCTTTGAAGAGCTTGACCGCCAATCTAGTCAGGCTGAAGATTCTGTGCCGCCGGAAGATGACAATCAAGCTATTAATCTCAATCAAGCGATCAATCTCAATGGTTATTGGTACGGTCAAGGGGGACTGTCATACCAAATTTTGCAGAATGGGAATTTTTTAACGGTTCAAGAGCTTAACCCAGTGTACGGGGTGACAGCCGTTGGCCAAGGTGAAATTCAAGGGCAGTCTGTCTGGCTTAATTATCAAACGGCTTCCTATACTGAAGGCGTAGCTGATTTAACCGTTTCGCCTGATGGGCAGTCACTGAGCGGGACGTTTACAGACAACTACTCTGGCTATAGCATTCCGGTAGTGCTAACACGTTAGCGCTACTGCTGCCCCTAAGGCGACTGAGACGACTGAGGCGACTGAGGCGGCTGAGATGAGTGAGACGGCTGAGACGACTGACGCCACTGGGATAGATGGTGGCCTAGCCAGCGAATTTCTTGATAGGTGCCGACAATGCGCAGCCGCTGGCAGTTGGCGCTGTTATGCTCGTTGAGTAAGAAGCTAATTTGGTAATAAGTGAGGCCGTTGTGACGGGAAAAGGATACTGCTGAAGAGAGCTTGATGGTACTGATAGGCACTTGTGCCATGTGGCGCTGGCTGGCGGCTGGGGCAAGATGCTCTGAGGAAACAGTTTTCCCACTTTTGGCAGGTAGGGTTGATAGGCTTAAACGCGCCCGTTTTGGAGCAGCTTGGGTGAGCTGCAAGATGGCTTTACCGTTGGGCTGAGACTGGGGTGATGATGCCAACAACTGCAACGGAAACGGTAGCAAAGCAGCGATCGCAATCCCTAAGACAATAGAACCACTGATGGCGACGGCACCACCTACTAAGATGATAGTTGCGAGGACAGTGAGAACACCTAGCTCTACCTCACTCAGCCGAAAGTCGCTGGATTGGTCTGATGACAGATTCTCTCGCAGACGGCGCTGGGGGAAGTGTATTTCGAATTTGTTGGGTGTGATGTGAAGCTTGAAAACTGAGTAGCTCATTTTTGGCGTGCGGGTGCACTGGCGTAGCGTAGCAGCTTGGGGGAGAGCCAAAGTCAGATGTGGCGTCGGCTGATAAGGCTGCACCATGGCAAACCCTACACCTAAGGGTGTCTCTACCTCAAACGAATCGATGTAGGGCGCTATCTCTAACCGTTGTGCAGATGCTGGTGTCAGCGGGTAAATGGCAGGCGGATGAATGGTTTCTGCTAAAAAGTCGGGGCCAAACAATACCAAGTTCACAACAACTTTTGCTTCTGAATGGGTATTGACTGCTAAAAAGGTTCTTTTGCCTGTTTTTTGGCTCAGCAGCTTTTCTAGGCGATAGTGGGCAGCAAGGGGTTTGGCTGTCACGGGTTCAATGATTTGCCCTATCATCTGGGCTGTTTTGTCGTTGGAGTTCATTCAAATGACTCGGTGAGATTAGCTCGCTAGTCGCGATGAGACTGGCCAGTCAGATCAAGCTTTTGGAGATGACACGTGCGCTCTTAAAATATGCTGGATAGGGAATGTCTTTTCCGTATGAACACAGAGGAAAAGACAGAATTAATAGATACAGCGAGTCAATATAAAGAGTCAGTATAATTATGCAAAAGCAGGGAACTGTTAGCAGTCCGGCAGATAGACCAGCAGGCGATCCGACCGCCAGACTTGTCGATTGCATTGGACAAACTTTTGTGATTGCTTACAAAGAAGTCACTGAGCAACTTACAACAGCGTTAACCCAAGCAGGCTGCGACTGTACGGTGTTGCGCCAGGTGCATCAGCCGGGATACGAAACCTATTCTCCGAGCTTTTTGTGCCTTTTAAATCATCGCAGTGCTTGGGAGTTGGCGTTGCGATCGCAACAACCCACCTTGATTGTCGAAGCGGACTTCGTGCCGGTCAAAAACTTTGCTAAGCTGCCACCGCCTTTTGATCCCACCGATGATGCCTTAGGAATTGCTTGGCTGTACACCTGCGCGGCGCAAGTATACAGCCTCTCTGATTTGCCACAAGGCAGCTTTGCCCAAGGCTATTCCACCTCAATGGTGGCCTATGTGATCACAGCCAAAAGCGCGCGGCTACTGATTGAACTAGCGGCCGAGGTGGAAAAAGCCCCAGGCCCACGGGCCTATTCGCCTTGGGATTCGGGCATTGAGTATTATTTGCGCGATCGCAAATTTCATAACTATGTGCCGTTTCGCAATTACGGGGAGCATGGCGGGCGACCCAATCCTGAGCATGGTCAGAACAGGCTGAGCAAAGCGCACAGAGCAGATGTGTTGTACGGCAGCTTAGCGTTTGCACCACTGTATGCTAGCGCCGATGGTGGTGGCACCCGATGGCAATGGCTCAAAGGTAGAGCCTACGGTCGCATCAAAGGATTGGCTAGATTGTTGCTGCTGAAATATTTACGCCCAGAAGTGGTGAAAAAATCAGATCACGGTGGGCGGTTGATTAAATGGGCAATCGTCAGGCAGATGACGCTTTAAAGTTCGTTAAAGTGTGTTAAAAAGCAGCTCCTTGTTAGACTTGTGCCAGGGTGATCAGCGCATTGCCAGTGACACGGCAGCCTGTCCATTCATCCATTAAGATGGCACCGATGCGCTGATAAAAGGTAATGGCCGTTTCATTCCAGTCGAGGACACTCCATTCCAAGCGGCCACAGTTTTTGTTCAAGGCATGATTGGCCAAATGCTTGAGCAAGCCTGTAGCAATGCCACGCCGTCGATAGTCAGGCAAGACAAACAGATCCTCAAGATATATGCCAGGCTTCATCAAAAATGTAGAGAAGTTATAGAAGTAAAGAGCAAAACCAACAGCTTGACCATCGACTTCGGCAACAATCGCTTCGGCGTAGGCGGGTGTACCAAAGAGCCCTTGGCGCAAATCTTCTGGGCTACCGACCATTTCGTGAGCTAGCTTTTCATATTCACTCAGAGCCTGAACCAGCGAAAAAATAGCCGATACATCGTCCAAGGTAGCAGCTCTGATGGTAAAAGCAGTCATGGGCATTGTCCTGTGAAATTGTCCGCTAAAGTAATCGGCTAGTGACTTGGCCAATAATCAGTTGTCGGTCAACAACGCCAAATGAACGGCTGTCGCTACCTGCTGTGGCATTGTCGCTCAGTACGTAGCAACTGCCATCGTAAAAAATTTCACTGACTCGTTTGATCATCCGAATATGGGGCATGAGTGGATGATGACAGATCACCACATCTTGGGGAGAGAGTTGGGTCGTAGGATTAACAGGGACGACCAGAACATCTTCTCCTGGGCGCAATGTCGGCAGCATAGAAGTTCCGGCGACACGAAATCGCCAGCGTTTACCGAGTATCCAAAGACCGATTTCTGACCAGTTGCGTTTTAAGGCCATGCATTCACAACAAATACCCATAGAATCGGGCACAAAAATAAGGCACAGCGATGCTGTGCCCTGCGATATCTTGCGCTAGGCAACGAGGCTAGCTAGCCGTATACCAAGAGACATCACGGCTCTTAGTTTCCCAGAAAATGTTGTGAATCTTTTGGACAGCTTCCATGAGTTCTTGGCAGTGCTGGGGGCTGACCTCTACTTTGCAAGCAGAACACAGCTTAGCAGCCTTCCAGAAGGTATCGTGCAGGTCAGGATACTTTTCGAGGTGTACGGGCTTGAAGTAGTCAGTCCACAAAATCAACAGCTCATCTTTCGTGATTTGGGCTTGTTCTTCTTTGATGGCAATGAAGCGAGATATGGTGTTTTGATAGGATGCCATGGCCTGGGTGTCGCTATCGTCAGGATGCTGCAAATCTAAGATTTTTTTTGGTCATGGAGACGACCGCTTCGGCGGAGATGCGAGCGGAAGACGGATCGTACACGCCGCAGGGGCCGTCACAGTGGGCCTGAACTTCGGGGGCGGGAAACCAAGCTTTTAGCGTGGAAATAGCGGTGCTAAACATAAGTTGCAGTGTGTAGTTTACAGAGTATCTGGTTTACTAAGGCGTAAATTCAGATTCAAAAGCGTACGGCTTTAGTATACCGTTCTGCCTTTTCGGTGGATGAACTGTTAAGTAGACTGTTCACCTAGGCAGGGGGTGCTGTAGGTTATAGAACGGGCGTATTAATGATGATTTATGCAACGGCTTGATTGGTCTGCAGGCAATCTATGGGCGGCGATTGGAGCGGCGATTGGAGCGGCGATTGGAGCGGCGATTGGGACGGCGATTGGGACGGC